>NZ_VPBA01000028.1:0-50024 GCF_013418945.1 Acinetobacter sp. YH12112
CGTATATTGAACGCTATAATCGGACCATACGTTATAGTTGGCTGAGCAAGCATTTATTTGATACTTTGGATGAAGTACAAGATTATGCAACAAACTGGTTGTGGCATTACAACCATGAAAGACCACACCAAGCAAACAAAGGAAGGCCACCTCTAATGGCTGCTTAACCTCTACTTTTAACTTCGGTTATTTATGGGAGGATTACCACCCCTCATATACTGTAGATAAAGTAGGCATTCCAAATCGTAAGAATATTGCTAAAGCATTAGATACTTACAATGCGTATAGCCCTCAAGTTAAAAAAAACTTACATAGCTATATCCAAACCTTGGGCTTACCTATGGATGCAAATGGTAAATACACGATTACAGACGAAGAGTCCTTAAAGAATTTTGTATATGCCATCTAAGAGCGTTTTTACACAACACAAGCATCTACAGAAAAGCGTTTAGCTCAGGCTTATGTTCCAGTTTAGTATATTTATTTTTCATAGCTTCCGAATTAACACTAAATTTCAGTGAGATAAAAAGTGTAAATTTTTAAGTATTTTTTATTGAATTTTTACAAAATACAATACATAATTCATTAAGTTTTTGAAATATATATATTAATTATAATTTGGTATGTATATACTTTTTAAGGCCATCATCTAAAGCAGAAAATAAATAAAAACCCTTTGTTTTGGCAAAGGGTTTTTTATTGCCTGTGTGAAAAGTAGGATAGATCAATTGAGGAAAACGATAAAAACTTCAATGGAGATAGAATATTTAAATCTGTATTTCCGATTATTTTTATAAAAAAGTACTGTTTTACCGATTTACCTGAGTTTTGTATTCTAGCTTCACAAGATAAGCAATCCCCACAACGCACTGAGGAATACAAAATGAGTTTAATCAATACCCAAGTGAAAGCCTTTAACGCTACTGCTTACCAGAATGGTCAATTCATTGAAGTGTCTGAGCAGGACATGATCGGTAAATGGTCGGTGGTATTTTTCTATCCTGCAGACTTTACCTTTGTCTGTCCAACCGAATTAGGCGATCTGGCTGATCATTATGCTGAATTCCAGAAAATGGGCGTTGAAATTTATGGCGTATCCACTGATACCCACTTCACCCATAAAGCCTGGCACGATACTTCAGACGTGATTGGTAAAATCCAGTATCCGCTGATTGGCGATCCAACCTGGACTCTGGCAAAAAACTTTGAAGTGTTAATTGAGGCTGAAGGTCTGGCTGACCGTGGTACTTTCGTGATTGATCCGGAAGGTACCATCCAGATTGTTGAAATTAACGCTGGCGGTATTGGCCGTGATGCCCAGGAACTGCTACGTAAAGTCAAAGCAGCGCAATATGTCCATGCACACCCAGGTGAAGTTTGCCCGGCAAAATGGAAAGAAGGTGAAGCAACGCTTGCACCGTCAATCGACCTGGTCGGTAAAATCTAATCCAGTTGCATTTATCTTCTGATGAAAATCCAGAACTCCGGTTCTGGATTTTTTTTGTCTGTTGAAAGAGAAACCAAGCAGAATCCGGATACGCCTGGATGATTCTATTCTTGCAATGCAGTATGCCAGATTTGCGCTAGCTGGCCGCACCGCAAAGGCTTAACATGAAACGATCAATTCTCCTTGCAGGCGCAGGACAGTATGAAAAAAATAATTGGTTTATATCGAAATAAAAACATGCACTGGGTCGGTGATGGTTTTCTGGTACAGAACCTGTTTGCTTATGACCGTTTAGGTCAGGCCATCAGCCCATTTTTATGCTCGACTATGCTGCGCCTTATCCGTTTGAGGCGACGAAAGCGCAGCGTGGTGTGGGTTCACATCCGCATCGTGGCTTTGAAACTGTGACTCTGGCCTATCAGGGTGCCGTCACCCATCAAGATTCGGCCGGTGGCGGGGGCACTATTCAGACTGGTGATGTGCAATGGATGACAGCCGGTGCCGGCGTGGTGCATGAAGAGTTTCATTCTGCCGATTTTGCCGAAGCCGGTGGACTGTTTGAAATGGTCCAGCTCTGGGTCAATTTGCCAGCCAAAGACAAAATGACCACGCCGCGTTATCAGGCTATTGCCGCTGCCGATATTCCCCGAATTGAACTGGACGATGCCGCCGGGCACCTCCGGGTGATTGCCGGGAACTATTTAGGTCACACCGGGCCGGCACAGACCTTTAGTCCGGTCAATGTCTGGGATGGTAGCTTGCATAAAGATGCGCAAACCTTTGTGCATGTCCCGGTGACTCACAATGTCCTGCTGGTGGTGCTAAAAGGTGAGCTGCTGGTGAATGGCACTCAACAGGTGCAGGACAGTTCTATCGTGATGTTTGCCCGCGATGCCGAGCCGACCATTCAGTTGCAGGCGCAGCAGGAAACACAGTTTTTAATTCTGACCGGTGAGCCATTAAATGAGCCAATTCAAGGCCATGGTCCTTTTGTGATGAACAGCAAACAGGAAATTATTCAGGCCTTTGATGACTTTCATTCTGGTAAGTTTGGCCAAATTCCGCTGCAAAGCTAAGCATTCAGCGATCCTGCTGCGAAAAGAAAAAAGCCTCTGATAAAAATCAGAGGCTTTCTTGTTATTGCGCTGTTAAGTTTCTTGTTTTATCTCATTTGTATCATTATCTGTAATGATTTTATGTGATGTGGTTGTCATTCTTGTGTGGGGCGTATACTAGCGGAAAGCACGCGCTTTGTAAAACAACTATTCTAAAACTGGTTAATTTATATCTATTGTTTTTAAATGATTTTTAAAAATTAATAAATAAATTTCAGGTATTTCTTATATTTACACGGGGCTTGAAAATACGTTAAAAAATGTAACAGAAGTGGCATTTTAGAACTTTATTACACTTTGTAAAAAGGGTGAATCTGGTAGTTTTTAATAGCTCATTTTGGCAAGGCATGGTTCATAATTTCGGTCAATGTTTTCATTAACGGATAAGACGTTTTGGATATTGCAGTCATCGGTAGTGGCATGGCTGGGCTAGCTACCGCAAGAATTCTTAAAGATGCAGGGCATAACATTACAATTTTTGAAGCTCTGCCTAGACGTGGAATGGACAGCCACAGTACTGAGTTTGAAGGCGGTTTAATTGACGCACCGCTGCGGGTCATGAATCCGCATTTGTGGAAAAACACGCTCAGTTTAGCCACTTATCTGGGTATTCCGACCTTCCCGGTACGGACCTATATGGCCTGTAGCTGGTTGTTTGAGGACCGGACCGAAACCTGGTTAACCACCTCGCGTACGCGTATCGGGAATTTCCCGATTATCAATAACCGTAAAGGCTTGCAGCAATACGGCTGGCGTCTGGTTAAAGGCATGTTGCAGTTAAAAACGGCAATTGCCAAATTCTTCCGGTCGAAGAATCAGGACATTACCCTGGCCGAGTTCATCAACCAGAATGAAATTGAAGAAGTGTTCTGGCATGGCGCGGTAATGCCGGTGTTGTACACCATCTGTACCTGTAACCCGAAAACCATTGGCGAATGGCCAGCGAAGCCGCTGTTGACCTTCTTGCGTCAATTGACCGATGGTGATGCGCTGTTGCGTATTCAGGGTGGCACTCCGGCGCTGGTGAATAAGCTGATTGAAGGTATTCATATCAAGAGTGGTTCACCCATCACCCATATTAGCCAGCAAGATGATCAGGTCTATGTCAAAAATGCCGAAGGCGAAACTGCGGTATTTGACCGTGTGGTGGTGGCCACCCCAACCACCAATATCGAGAACTTCCTCGATCGTGAACAGTTTGCCGAAGATATTGCCTTGTTAAAGCAGTTCAAGTTTGAACAGGGCGAACTGGTGATTCATACCGATAGCACAGTGATGCCGCCAAAACGCAAAGACTGGTCGGTACTGAGCTATATGATGGACCGCAAGTTTACCCGTCAGCAATTTACTGTCTGGCTAAACTCGATTGAGCCATCGCTGGTCGGTAAAACGCCGGTGTTCCAGACCTGGCGTCCGGTCACGCCTATTGATCCGAAGAAAGTCATTTCTTCTGTCACCCTGACCCGTGCGGTGGTGGATTCAAAAACTGTGGCACTGAACAAAGAATTGCAACAGCGTCATAAAGTCGCTGATCGCAAGGTGTTCTTCTGTGGTTCATGGTCATGTGACGGCTTGCCAATTTTAGAATCAGCCGTGACTTCAGCCATGCATATTGCAGAAATTTTTGGTGCACCGTTGCCGTTTGTGGGCTTAAAACCTAAAGTAGAGGTTGCTCCCCAACTCGGCTATTAATCTATGCGCTGGCTTCAGGCAATTTTTCGACAGGCTCCTTCCCATAAATATGCAATCAATGCAGCGCTTTTGGGAGATCCTGCCGAGTTGCCCTGGAGCAATCTGGGCTACTGGCACTCATCTGCACAGGACTATCCGGCGGCGTGCCAGCAGCTGGCCGATCATTTGGCCGAAGCCGTTCAGTTGCAATCCACAGATCGGCTGCTCGATTTAGGCTGTGGACAGGGCGCCAGCCTGTTGCACTGGCAACAGCATTATCAACTCTCAAATATTACCGCCGTTGAACTGCAAACGACCTGTGTCGAGCAGATTCAAGCGCGCTGGCCAGAGCTGCCCATCTATGCGCAGTCTTTTTTAAATTTAAAAAATCTCATACCTCTGGCGCCATTTGATGTGGTGCTGTGTATTGATGCGGCCTATCATCATGCTTTGAATTCATTTCTGGATGCCGTGCAACCGGTTTTAAATTCAAAAGGCCGTCTGGGTTTTCACACCCTGATATTGTCACCGCAGTTTTTAAATTCAAATACTGTGCAGCAGCACGCTTATCGCGCTTTATTAAAGGCGGCGGATGTGTCGTTGCCGGAACTGAAAACCGCAGTACAACTGGAGCAGTGTTTGCAGGAACGCGGTTTTACCCAGATTCAGATTGAAGATTTATCTGCACCAGTGTTAAACAGATTTGCCGAATATATCCAGCAGCTGCACTGGCCGCAGCACAGTTCAGGTCTGGACCGGATCAAGATTGCCATGACCGCAAAGCTGTGCCGACGTTTATATAAAGATGGCTGGGTGAGATATGTGCAAGTGACCGCACACACGCAATAAAGCAGAAAAAATAGCGCCATAAAAACAACAAAGGCCCACTAAAATAGCGAGCCTAAGAAAATGGTGCCGGCACACGGATTCGAACTGTGGACCTACTGATTACAAGTCAGTTGCTCTACCAACTGAGCTATGCCGGCATTGTGGAGTTGCATTTTACAGATTTTTAATTCGGGCGCAAGCGAAAAAATAAGCAATTAAAAGTAGGCGACAGGCGCTGTTTTATTTTTATCCAGCTCTTGTTTTCGCGCTTAAACATCGTGGAAGAGGCAAGTTTCTGCTCAAGACAACAATAGCTCACGTTCAGGGCGAGCTATTGTTTTGAATTTAAAATAAAGGGGGGGTTAAGTGCCGCAGAGGCGTGCTACTTGCTCCTTAAAATACGGTCTAAATCTTGTGCACATTCTTCAAGGGTAAAAGCCATATCGAGTTGCATTTGTGGTTTGAGTTCGTTGGCGAGAGATCTCCACTGCTCAATAAGTTTAAGGGCTTTTTGAATTTTATGTCGATTGAGGTCTTTGGCGATGGTGGGGGTATAACCACCACGTTTGGCATTTTTAATTTGTTTGACATAATTTGCGCTGTTATTCATGCTCGCTCCCGAATAGCAGTTTTTTGACTGATTGGCTTTAAACATCTTTTTTGGCACGATTAAATGAAGAATATTTTTTAAGTTAATAGTTTTAAACAGTTGTTTATTTTGCCTATTGTTCTCCTTGTTCTGTTTAGGTCTGTGTTTAACATAGCACAATGCTTGCTGCTGTAAAGCTTGCGAATTCTATGCCACTTTTTATTGTTGTAGCATGAGATGATGACTTTTTGTTGACATCTGTGGTTTAAAAACAGGTTGGAACTGTGGCAGGCTGTAACTTTCACATATATGCGGGCAGGATGGCATAACCCGAAGATCATGCTTAACAACCCAAAAGATGAACGGGGAGTCAGAAAAATTGATGCTATTTTCAGCAAAGCCTGAGATGGTGCTGGAAAAATAAGCGCTACAAGTCAATGAATTTATCAATATAGTTTTGAATTTGATAGAAAAAGTCTATCTCAGGTTTCCTGTTTTATCTGTGTTAAAAACTTGACCATCCATTTAAATTTTAGGGAAGCAGATGCGATAGAGGCTCTGCTTTTTCAACTATAAATTTAAATTCAAAAGCTGATGAATTTAAAACTTAGCGGATGTATTCAGGCTCAAGTTTTTAAATTCAAAAAAATAAAAGTACTGTTGTTATTTTAAAATCTAATCCAGAAACAATCAGATAATTTCACTGTCTGGAACTGAATAATTTTGAAAAAGCAGAAAAGTCGAAGCATAAAAAAAAGACCCAAATTTTACAATTTGAGTCTTTTTAAACATTCTGGCGGTGAGAGAGGGATTCGAACCCTCGATACGCGTCAACGTATACACACTTTCCAGGCGTGCTCCTTCAGCCACTCGGACACCTCACCATAGGCCGTGGATAATACCCAAAAAAAGTCACTCTGCCAAGCTGAAACAATTGATTTGCGGAAAAACTTTTGGGCTGGTGCTATTATGCGCAAAAATACGGTCTATCCATGAAGACATTCTATGCAAAGTACTGCAAAAAAAGCCGCCCTGCCTGTGATTACCCTCGCGGCACTGGGCGTAGTTTTTGGTGACATTGGAACGAGTCCACTCTATGCCTTGCGTCAATGTTTCCTGACCGCACATCTGGCCATTTCTGAAGGCAGTGTTCTGGGGATTTTATCGCTGATCTTCTGGTGCATGATGCTGACCATCAGCTTTAAATACGTCACCATCATCATGCGTGCAGACAACAACGGTGAAGGCGGGATTATGTCGCTGCTGGCCTTAAACCTGCGTACCACCCGTATTTCTGAACAGAAGAAAATCTACCTGATTGCACTGGGCTTTATTGGTGCATCGCTGTTTTTTGGTGATGGGATTATTACCCCGGCCATTTCGGTGCTGTCGGCGATTGAAGGGCTGAGTATTGCCACCCCGATGTTTAACCAGTGGCTGATTCCCTTATCTATCGGGATTCTGGCCGGACTGTTTCTGGTGCAGCGTCATGGTACCGGCATCATGGGCACCTTCTTTGGGCCGTTGACCCTGCTCTGGTTCCTGTCGATTGGCGGGGTGGGGCTGTGGAGTATTATCCAGACGCCGTATGTGCTGGCGATGATCAGCCCGCACTGGGCCATCAACTTTGTGCTGGAACAGCCTTATGTGGCCTTTTTAACCATGGGCGCAGTCATTTTGACCATGACCGGTGGTGAAGCGATTTATGCCGATATGGGGCATTTTGGCCGCTTGCCAATCCGGATGGCCTGGTTTGTGATTGTGCTGCCATGTCTGTTATTGAATTACGCCGGACAGGGCGCCTTGTTGCTGCGTGATCCGGACGCGATTACCAATCCTTTCTATCTGCTGGTGCCGGACTGGGGTCTGTATCCGATGATTGCGCTGGCCACGGCTGCGGCGGTGATTGCCTCACAGGCGGTAATTACCGGTGTATTTTCGATGGTCAATCAGGCTATTCAGCTGCGTTATTTGCCGCGTTTATCGGTCAAGCATACCTCAGAAGTGGAACAGGGCCAGATTTATTTGCCGTTCATTAACTGGGTACTGTTTGTATCGGTGGTGATTCTGATTCTGCTGTTTGAAAACAGTGCCAATCTGGCCAGTGCCTATGGCGTAGCGGTGACCATGACCATGCTCTGCGGCACCATTTTAATTTCCATTCTGGCCTATGGTTTCTGGCGCTGGCCGGTGTGGAAAGTGCTGCTGTTTGCACTGCCTTTTTTAATTCTGGATCTGATTTTTGTCGGTTCAACCTCACTGAAAATTGTCGCCGGTGGCTGGGTACCAATTTTAATTGGTGCCATTGTATTTACCCTCCTGATGACCTGGAAAGATGGCCGCGCCTTGCTGATTCATCATCTGGAAAAAGATGCCTTGCCGATTGAGCTGTTTATTAAAAGTATCAGCATGGGCAATGACACCAAATTTGTGCCGGGCGAAGCGGTATTCTTGACTGGTACGCCGAATATCGTGCCACATGCGATGCTGCATAACATCAAGCACAACAAGGTGCTGCATGAGCGCAATATTATGGTGACGGTGGTGACGCGCGATATTCCGTATGTGCCGCAAGAAGAGCGGGTGCAGATTGAACGGCTAGATGAACGTTTTTACCGGATTTTTATCTATTACGGTTTTAAAGATCAGCCGAATATTCCGCGCGCGTTAAAGCAGGCCTATGATGAATTGGGCTTTGAATTCGACATGATGCAAATGAGCTTCTTTATTTCACGTGAACGCATTATCAGCACAGTCGGCGAAGGCATGGCACCGTGGCGGGAAAAGCTGTTTATTTCGATGCAGCGCAATACCAGTCCGGTCAGTGACTTCTACCAGATTCCGACCAACCGGGTTGTGGAGCTGGGCAGTCAAATCCAGATCTGATGCAACGGCGTGGTCTCAACGCAACTGCAATAAAAAAACCAGAGCATAGCTCTGGTTTTTTTGGAGGATAAAAGCCTAAAACAGGTCTTTAATTGGCTTCATTCAGGCTTGGGGCTTCAGGTAAGGCTTGAACAGGCGCTTGCATTTGCTCGGCGCCAGCTTCAGGTGCGGCCTGAATAGCAGGGTCTGCCATTGGTGCTGCTTCTGGTGCAGCGGCTAAGGCTTCCTGGGTAACATCGGTTTCGGCTTCTATACCATTCACCGGCGCTTCAGCTGAGGAGTCCATCATGGGCGCTGCATTCTGGGCGGCTTCCGCTGCTGGTGCAGTCAACTCTGCTGCGGGTGGTTCAGTAATAGGCTGCGCGCCCTGTGCCAGCGGATCGGTTGACTGGCCGGCCGGTACCGGTTGTGAGGTCAGCGCTGATGCATCGGGTGCAACCGCTTGTACCGGGGCATCATGGCCTGGCGCCTGGGCGGGTGCATCTGCCGGAATCACATCCAGCTGCGGATTGGTCGGCATCGGCTGAACCACTTGCGGATTGGCTTCAGAGACAATGCGCACCTGACCGCTGGCCACGATATCCTGCAATGAACCCGGCTGACCATTGACCGTGGTCACCACTTTGGCTTTCGATAAGCTTTCCAGGGTATCACCCGGTTGAATGGGAGGTTCGGCAAAGGCAGTTGCACTCATTAAACCGGTAATCAGGCCGGCACCCAGTAATTTGGAATACATAGATTCCTCCATCAAATTTTTATCACACGATTTTTTCGTGAACTACCTTGGCATATAACCTTGGCCTGACGCAACGCATCACACTGAAAGCCATCCAGACTTATCATAAACTGCGTTAAAACTCTGACAGACTGTTACACAGTCACCGCCTGTACAGCGGTTTATTGTCTAATTGTTAAGCGAACAACAGCCAGAACATATACAAGCTGCAGACCCCTTGTTAAGCTCGGCCAATATGTGATTCTTATAGTTTTTAGCAGTGTAATGGCCAGAAAAAAGCGCAGTACAAGTCAGCCTCTCTTTCCCTTTTTTCATCAAGGAAGTTTAAAAGTTGTTTTAGGTGTGGTGGCCGCTGGCAGTTTCGCGATTGCCTTTGGACAGGAAAAAATCAGCCAGTGGATGTCCTTGACACCAAGCACTTCGAATAGTGCCTGTCTGGAACAATTTTACCGTGATGTGCCGCCGTATTTAATTAAAGACAGCCTGCGCAAAGACAGTTATCCGCTGTGCTTTAATGGTTTTAATGTGATGTATTCCGGCGTGTCCAAAACTCCGCTGTGGGTGGCAGAAAGTCTGACCCCGGCGCGTTTAAGCCAGAAAATTCCCCGTGAAGACAGTTTCCATGAAGAAGAGCGGGTGAAAGAGCAGCACCGCGCGACCTTGGCGGATTATCGTGGTTCAGGTTATGACCGCGGACATATGGCCCCAAATGCGGATATGTCCAATAAAGCGGCGCAATACGACAGTTTCTCGCTGGCCAATATGGTGCCGCAAGCGCCGAAGAATAATCAGCAGGTCTGGCGTGAACTGGAAGAAGCCACCCGTGCGCTGGTGACCAAGCATAAACAGGATGTGTATGTCATTACCGGGCCGACTTTTAGTGGCAAAAAACTGAAAGCGATTGGTAATGGGGTGATTGTTCCAACCTCGGTGTATAAAGCCATTTACTTACCTAAAACCGGCGCAATTGGCGCCTACTATGCACCGAATGACAATTCCCTGCAGGTCAAGGTGGTCAGCGTCTGTTATTTAGAAGAACAGTTGGGCATTAACCTGTTTCCGCAGCTGACCGAAGAGCAAAAACGCAATACCTATAAATTGCCGCTGACCGCCAACGCGGTAAAAGCCAATAAACCACTGGAATATTCGCATTGGGATGCAGAAAGCCAGTGTGCTGAAGATGTTGCCCCGGAGCAGCTACAGGCCTTACAGCGTCAGTTTAAATCGGGAGGTAGCACGGCCACTGCCAGTGGTACAACCTTGGATGCCGATACCCAGGATGCCATCATTAAGCAGTTGATTGAGGCCTTGTTGCACTATATCTTACAGTTAATGAATAAAAGCTGATCAGCGCATATAAACGGCAGGATGGCAATTGATCCTGCCACAACAACAAGCATTACGGCCGAGGTGGGTATGTTTAAACCGTTTCAACATGGGACAGAATCTCATGCCATTCATGATCTGACTGTCGAGAATGATCTGGACTGCGTGAATGTCTATGGCAATTTACAGCTCACCAAGGACCAGGCGGGTCTGGCTGCGGCTAAAGCCTTGCAGGCACTGCTGAATGAGGTGGTTGCGGCTCTGGAAAAAGAGCCAAATCTGCCTGAAAAAGTCCAGCGTACCGAAGTACGGGAAATCGAAAATCCTTTTCTTTGACATTCTTCCTGTCTTAGAGGACAGGGTTTTTACGCTCTAACTAATAAACTGTTCATTTAAAATATAAAAAAGCCCACCGAAGTGAGCTTGTAGGACGTGCAGCAAGATTAGTCCTTCTTGCCAACCACTTTATAAATCACCGCGCCAATTACCGCACCAATCATTGGTGCAACCCAGAATAACCAGAGCTGGCTTAAGGCTGCAGTTTCTGCAAAGAACGCTACACCGGTACTACGGGCCGGGTTGACTGAGGTGTTGGTGACCGGAATACTGATTAAGTGAATCAGGGTTAAGGCCAGACCAATTGCAATTGGCGCAAAACCGGCCGGCGCACGCTGATCGGTAGCGCCTAAAATAATAATCAGGAAAAAGGCGGTTCAGACAATTTCAATGATCAGTGCTGAAACGAGTGAATATTGCCCCGGGGATAATTCACCAAAACCATTGCTGGCAAAACCACCGGTGCCGCTAAAACCGGCCTGACCCTGGACAATCAGGTATAAAATCCAGGCCGCGACGACAGCACCCAATACCTGGGCAACGATATACGGGAGCAGTTCTTTGGCTTCAAAACGGCCGCCGGCCCATAAGCCCAGACTCACGGCCGGGTTAAAGTGACCGCCTGAAATATGCCCCAAGGCATAGGCTGCGGTTAAAACGGTTAAACCAAAGGCAATCGATACGCCGACAAAGCCAATGCCCAGTTCAGGGAAGGCTGCAGCCAGCACGGCACTACCACAGCCGCCGAATACCAGTCAAAAGGTCCCCAGAAATTCTGCACAATATTTATTCATTTTCATGTCTCCAGAATTTTATTTATGTGATGAAAATTATAAAGTGTGAAATATATCACACTATTTTTGTAAAATACTCTTTTTTTATGTGCTTCAAATTAAACTAAAAAGATGAAAGATTGGTTAAGTTGTTCTGACGCCATTGCTGTGGAGTGTGCTGGGTCCACTGCTTAAAGGCACGCTGAAAGGCACTCTGTTCCGAATAGCCGAGCAGCAGGGCAATTTCCTGCAGGCTTAAATGTGGATCTTTTAAATATTGTTCGGCCAGTAAGCAGCGTACTTCCTGAATCCGTTGTTGATAGGTGGTGCCTTGCTGCTGTAAATGCCGTTGTAACTGCCGTACTGACAAATTCAGCTGCTGGGCAATATGTTCAATCTGGTACATATTGCGTTGTAAACCGGTCAGAATCGCCTGCTGTAAACGGTGGTCAATCTGGGTGGAATTTGGCAGTTTTTCCAGCAGAGCCTTGGCCTGTTGGAGCAATAAATGCTGTAAGGTCTGATCCCCCTGATAAAAGGGTTTGGACAGCTCCTGCAACGGCATTAGCACCTGGGTTTTTTCCTGGGAAAAACGTACCTTGCAATGAAAATACTGCTCATACAGTGCCACATGTCGTGGCGCCGGATTCTGGAAATGCACCTCATGCAGGCAAATATCCTGAAATTCCATAAAATGTTTCAGGAATTCCACCATCAGCGCAATGGCAATTTCATTGGTCAGTTGCGTGGTCATGGTCGGCGGCAGATCAGCCCAGCGAATGGAGAGATAATTGCCTTGCACTTCCACCTGTAACGGACTGCCGTCATACACCAGCCGGTGAAAGTCATGATAGCGTTGCAACGCTTCGCCCAGATTGTCACAGGACAGGGCAATATAGGCAATAATGCCCAGATGTTTGGGCTGCACCAGTGCGGCAATTTCCAGTCCCAACGCCGGACGCTGTAGCTGCTGTTCCAGTTCGGTCAGCAAGTCGCGCCAGAGAATATAATCAAAACGTTCCTGATGTTGAACCTGCTGTAATTTTTCTGGAACCGGCAGCTGTTGTGCTTGATAAAAGTCGTACAACAACTGGGCCAAGCCACCATAAATCGAGCCGGTATAATCCTTTATCCGTTGCATAGCTTGTCATTTTATTCTTGTCGTGATTTGTCAATCATATTCAATTTTTCCGTCAATATCTAGCCTGTGCCGACGCTTATAGTGAAGGAAAAGCACAGGAGGACTGGAGCATGTTAAAAGGATTTATTGCAGGTTTATTGGTGGCCAATGCCTTTGAATGGGTGGCACATAAATATGTATTACATGGTACCCATCGGCCGGGGCAGCCGCGTCACAGTCCGGTGCCACGCAGTATGCGTTCGCATTGGGAGCATCATCGTGAGGTGCGGAAAAATCAGTTTAATGATGAAAGCTATGTGATTGGCTGGTCGCACTGGCGCAATAAAAACGAGATTATTTCGCTGGCCGCCGCCGCGGGTGTATTTGGGCTGGTATTTTTCCCGATTTCCAAAGGCATGATGGCCGGCAGCATGTATAGTGCCCTGAATTATTACTATATTCACCGCCGTGCCCATTTGGAGCCAGAGTGGGCCAGAACAAAAATTCCCTGGCACTATGACCATCATATGAACAGCAATCAGGATGCCAACTGGTGTGTAACCAAGCCCTGGTTTGACTATATTCTGGGCACCCGGGTTATATCTTCACCGGATTTGCAGGAGCAGAATCCGCTCGGGATTGCCTTGCCACGGCCGCTGTCGGCGCTATTAAACCGCGGCGCGGAAAAATTCTTCCCGGCCAAATGGGTCGACCGGAATGAAAAGCCATCCCCAGATCTTGAGTCGCTACCTAAAGCCAGTTAATGAGAGGGTTAATAACTGCTAATTGAAATCTACTTATTTCTATATTATTATATACAGATGAGTAGATATGTTAGTATTGGCGTTGCAGCTAAAACACTGGGTGTTTCCATCCAAACCCTAAGAAGATGGGATGAGGAAGGCACTTTAGTCGCAGATAGAACCCCAAAAAATCACAGACGTTACGATCTAAGCAAGATCACACCTGAACTTATCCATGATCTATCAATCCAGAACAGCCGAAAAACTATTGCTTATGCAAGAGTATCTAGTCACGATCAAAAGGCTGATCTTGAGCGACAAAAACAAGTTTTGGAAATGTACTGTGCCAAGCAGGGATGGACATTTGAGATTATTAGTGATTTAGGCTCAGGGATGAATTATCACAAAAAAGGGCTTAAGGCTCTTTTGGATGGAATTATTAATAATGAAATTGGTCGATTGGTTTTAACCCACAAAGATCGATTATTACGTTTTGGTGCTGAATTGGTTTTTGCTTTATGTGAAGCTCGGAATGTTGAAATTGTAATTATTAATCAGGGTGAAAATTTGAGTTTTGAGGAGGAACTGGCTCAAGATGTCCTGGAAATTATCACTGTATTTTCAGCACGATTATATGGAAGCCGAAGTAAAAAGAACCAAAAGTTAATACAGGCGGTCAAAGAAGCACTATGAGTCGATTTATACGAGGGCATATCATTGAATTGATGCCCAATAATAAACAAGCAAGCCATTTTGCTCAGGCAAGTGGTGTTGCTCGTTTGTCGTATAATTGGGCTTTAAGAGAGTGGCAGCGACAATACAAGGCTGATAAGGAATATCGAGATCAGTGTGAGTATTATGATGTTGCGGTGAATGAAATGCTTCTTAATAGACCTAAAGAGAGTAAATTAAGAAGACACCTAAACACTTTTAAATTTGAAAAATATCCTTTCATGAAGAAAGTGACTAAGTGCGCACCACAGTTGGCGATTAAGCAGTTGGGTAGTGCTTTTGATAGATTTTTTAACGGCAAATCAGGATACCCCAAGCCAAGAAAAAAAGGCAAGGATGACCGTTTTTCATTATCAAATGATCAATTTAGCGTCAAGGGTCGGTCTATTAAAATCCCTAATTTGGGTTGGGTGAAAATGACTGAGAATCTGCGCTATAAGGGTAAAATTCTCTCGGCCAAAATATTTAAACAAGGTGGTAAGTGGTTTGTATCAATCGCTGTCGAACTCACCCAGATCGAAAAGCTTAAACCGAAAACAGGTTTAAGTATCGGTGTTGATTTGGGTGTCTCTAATCTTGCCACCCTTTCAAATGGTGAGGTTATTCCTTCTAACGCACCACTTAAAAGACAGCTTGCAAAACTAAGACGACTCAACAAGTCTTTTAGTCGTAAGAAAAAAGGTAGTCAGAATCGAGAAAAAGCAAAAGCCAAGCTATCTCGCCTGCACTATAAAATTGTCTGTCTACGCAAGAATAATCTTCATCAAGTCACAACGGATTTGGTAACACGTTTTGATGTGATTGCAATTGAAGATTTGAATGTTAAAGGCATGTTGAGGAATCGTAAACTCGCAAGAGCTATATCCGATATGGGTTTTTATGAGTTTAAAAGGCAGTTGATTTATAAAGCCAAACAGCATGGAAAATCGGTACTTTCGGTTGGTCGATTCTTCCCAAGTAGTAAAATGTGTTCGTGCTGTGGTGAATTAAATCAATCTCTCACACTTTCTGCGCGAGAGTGGAAGTGCTTAGTTTGCCAAACCATCCAAAATCGTGATGTCAATGCATCAATTAATATCCTGCGATATGCGGATAAAGATTTAATCACTGCATAAGTGGTGATTAAGGCGGTGAGTTACACCGTGACAGCCTATGGAATTGAGGTAATCCCTAAAGCAAATGCTTTAGGTTCTTGATGGTGAAGTAGGAATTAAACATCAAACCCACATTGAGTAGGTTTGAGTAGGTTTTAAATAACGGTTGTTTATCTGCTGAGCAAATTCATCGTTGATTGGCCCAAAGTCAGTATATTCGCGGAACAATAATACTGGATCAATTATGTGATAGAGATCAAATAAAACTGATTGAAAACAACTGCTTTGCAAGCTGTTGTCGTGAATTGTCAATAAAATTGGCGTTGATGGTCAATATCTGTTCAGGGAAGTTTTCTATAGTAAAGAAGCTGAAGATAGCGGCAGAACTTCTGCCTACATCGAAGGTGATTCTGTTGAAATATGTACGTTTTAATGCCAAGCGCTGTAGCAATTCTTGGTTTATAGGGAGTCTTCAAGACTCCTTTTTTTTATCTTCATTTTTTATTTGTTTTGCTTTGCCGCATAAAAAAAGAGTGTATGGCTACACTCTTTTCAGTTCTGAAATTTTTGAGCCAATGGGCTTAAAGGCGCATTTCAATACCTTGTGCCGCCAAGTATTGCTTGGCTTCCGGAATGGTGTGCTGACCAAAGTGGAAAATTGAGGCCGCCAGAACTGCATCGGCGCCGCCTTGTAAAATTCCGTCTGCCAGATGCTGTAAATTGCCAACACCGCCAGAAGCAATGGTTGGAATATTGACGTGGTCATTAATGGTTCGCATTAGTGCCAGGTCATAACCGGCTTTGGTACCATCGGCATCCATAGAGGTAATTAGCAGTTCACCCGCGCCGTAATCAGCCATTTTCACGGCCCATTCAATTGCATCAATCCCGGTCGGTTTGCGGCCACCGTGGGTGAAAATTTCCCATTTGTTGTCGCCGGTTTTTTTGGCATCAATCGCCACCACAATACATTGTGCGCCAAAACGTTGTGAGGCTTCCTGCACAAATTCCGGATTAAACACCGCAGCCGAGTTAATGCTGACCTTGTCGGCACCGGCATTCAGTAATAAACGGATATCTTCGACTTTACGCACGCCGCCGCCCACAGTCAGTGGAACAAACACGGTTTCTGCCATACGCTCAACGGTACGGTAGGTGGTGTCACGGCCATGATGGGTAGCGGTAATATCTAAAAAGGTGATTTCATCAGCGCCCTGTTCGTTATAACGACGCGCCACTTCAACCGGATCACCTGCATCACGAATATCCAGAAATTGCACACCTTTCACCACGCGGCCGTTATCTACGTCTAGGCAAGGAATAATACGTTTAGCAAGCATAATTTTTTCCAGTCATTTCAGCTGATTATGAAACTCACCCACACAAGCGCTACACCTTGGCAGATGGACACGCTATTCTATCAAACTTATGTAAGATTTTTCGCAGGTTTTCTATGTCGGTTTATACGCCTTTGACTTTAAAGGAAGTTCAGGATTTTGCAGCCCCTTATGGACTTGAGGTGGTCGATCTGATTCCGATTCAAGGCGGTATTCAAAATACCAATTACTTTTTGGTGGCTCAGGACGGTACACACTATGTGTTGACCGTGTTTGAAGACATGGATGAACAGGCAGCCGGTGAACTGGTGCCGGTACTGGAACATTTGGGTCAGGCAGGTCTGGCTGTGGCGGTGCCGCTCAGTTATGCTGGCAAGGCCATCCACTCGATTAAACAGAAACCGGCCCAGATTGCGCCGCGTTTAATCGGCGAGCATCCAATGCCGGCCAGCATCGCTCAGGTGGAAGCCATTGCCGTGGCACAGGCCAAAATGCATGTGGCCTTAAAAGATTTTCCTTTAAAACGCGCTTTTGTCCGCGATCATGCGTACTGGCTGGCGGTATCCCAGGAAATTAAACCCAGCTTGAGCGAGGCCGATAAAGTCCTGCTCAGCAAATTGCTGGGACTGTATGAAGCGCTTACCGCGATTTATCCGGACCGTCCAAAAGGGTTTATCCATTCTGATTTATTCCGCGATAATACCCTGTTTGAAGGCGATCAGCTGCAGGGCATTCTGGATTTTTACGAGCTGAATCAGGATGAATGGCTGTTTGATATTGCCATTACCTTAAATGACTTCTGTACTGAGTATCCGCAGGTCAGCCTGAATGAAGACAAAGCCATGGCCTTTTTAAAAGCCTATGACCGCATTCGTCCTTTAACCGAAGATGAAAAAGCCTGTCTGGAGCTGTATCTGGCAATGGCTGCTGGCCGTTTCTGGATGATGCGTTTACAGGTGGCACAAAAAAATGCTTTGCAAGGACGCAGCGGTGACGCAATTTTGCAGAAAAATCCGCTCGAGATGCGTAATATGTTGATTGAGCGCTTAAAGTTCGTCACAGCTTAAATATAAAGGGTAGGGAAATGCGCGATCAGGGCCGGTTAATTGAATGGTTTGATGACAAGGGCTATGGCTTTATTCAGCCCAATGATCCGGACAAAGACCACGTATTTTTGCATATCAAGGATTTTGCCCGTCCGGGGCCGCGCCCGATTGTCGGTTGTGCACTGGATTATCAGGTCATTCTAGATGAACGCGGCCGCTATCGGGCCCAGCAGGTGGTGTATTTAAAAGCCTCACAGGTCAAGCCGCGTGCTGATGTGGTGAGCAAGCCGCGGCAGCGTCCTGCGGCCAAACGTCCGGCCATGCAAATCCTGTGTGTGGCTTATATTCTCGTGCTGGCAGTACTGACCCTGACCGGCTTATTGCACGGCTTGCTGCTGTTATTGATTAGCCTGATGAATGCACTCAGCTATTGGCTGTATGCACAAGACAAGGAAGCGGCCCAACTCGGTCACCGCCGGATTCCGGAACAGAGCCTGCATCTGGTTTCGGCTCTGGGGGGCTGGCCGGCGGCCTGGCTGGCACAGGAAAAAATGCGACATAAAACACAAAAACAACCTTTTCGTAAAATTTATTTTTGTACAATCGGCTTAAACATTCTTTTGATTTTATGGTTTATTTCTCCTTTTAATCTGTTGACGCTCTGAGCATAGCGGGGCGGGGAGTGCAGGACAACAATATGAATACTTCCATTGACCGTGACCCGAATCGTAGTCTGACTTTTATTCTGTACCTTCTGTATATCGTGGCGATTTTTAGTGCCGGCTTGCTGGCAATCGTCGCGCTAATCATCAATTATGTAAAACGCGGCGCGGTACGCGGTTCGATTTTTGAAAGCCACTTTACTTGGCAAATTCGCAGCTTCTGGTGGTATCTATTCTGGAATATTGTGGCCTTTGTGCCGTTCTTTTTTATTTTCTTTATTGATGAAGACCCGAACCGCTTTGCCCAGGTCATTTTTGGTGCTTCGGCCTTCTGTCTGGCGGTGATTGGCCTGTCTTGGCTGTGGATTGTCTATCGGGCTATTCGCGGTATTATGCGCCTGAATGATAATGAGCCGATGTATTCTTAATTGCTTAAATGATCAGACCGATCTTCCTAAAATTTAGTCCGGAAGATCGCTCGCTGATGGCGTGTGCTGCTGTTTCTGACGCAGAAATTTCGGTTTCCATTCACTGATAATCACGCCCAGCACCACCAGAAAACCACCGACCAAAGCCATAAACGGTAAACGCTCGCCGGCCAGACGGCCAAACAGCGAAGCCCATACCGGTTCTCCGGCATAAATAATTGCCGCCTGTGCCGGGCTGACTGCGCGCTGCGCCCAGTTCATCACCAGCTGAACCAAGGCACTGGCCAGCCCCAAACCGCCAGCCAAGAGTAGCAACATCCAGGAAAATTGCGGCAGTTGCTGCTCACCGACCAGTGGCATGGCAAGAAAGGCAAACAGGGAGGCGAACAGCAGTTGAATCACCGTGACCCGTTGCAGATTAACCCGTCCGGCAAAATGGCTGATCAGGATAATTTCCAGTGCAATCGCAATGGCGCCGAGCAGGGTAATCAGCTGACCAAAACTCAGCTGTAGCTGCCCCAAACCATTGCCGGTCAGTAAAACCAGCCCGATAAAGGCACAGCTTGCGCCCAGCCAGATCATGATGTGCAGCCGTTTCCGGAACAGCAGCCACAGCAAGATCGGCACCAGCGGCACATATAACGCGGTTAAAAATGCCGATTCGCTACTGCTGATGGTCTGCAGCCCCACGGTTTGCGTACCATAACCGACAGTCAGGCTGACCCCAATTAATGCACCGGCCCAGAGTTCTTTGACTTGCATACCGCGTAAATGCGGCAGTGAAATCAGCGCGACCGCCAGTGCAGCGGCGGCAAAGCGGCAGCCGACAAAAAACATCGGGCTGGCATAATTCAGCGCCAGCTTGACTGCCACAAAAGTACCGCCCCAGAGCATGGTAATCATGATCAGGGCCAGTTGCGGCGCTTTGCTGTTAAGTGTGGTTTTAAGGTTCACAGGGGCATCAGACATGGCAGATCAGCGAGTATTCAAAAAAGACATCAACCCGGTGAGGGCATAAAAAAAGAGGCCCGAAGACCTCTTTCTGACAGCAGCACTTAGAGGGCTTGCTCATCCAGCAGCAATTGCGCTTCACGCAAATTCAGGCTGCCTTCATAAATGGCACGACCGGTAATCGCGCCTAAAATGCCTGGCTGGCCTTTTAAGTTACGGACATCATCCAGATTGGTCACGCCACCAGAAGCAATCACTGGTAAACCGGAATATTGCGCCAGATTCACAGTCTGCTCGACGTTTACCCCTTGCATCATGCCGTCACGGGCAATGTCGGTATACACAATGCTGGAGACACCGGCATCGGCAAAACGTTTGGCCAGATCGGTGGCTTTCACTTCAGTCACGTTGGCCCAGCCATCGGTCGCGACCATGCCATTCATGGCATCAATGCCCACAATGATATGCCCGGCGAATTTTTTGCAGGCTTCTTCGACAAATTCTGGCTCTTGAACGGCTTTGGTGCCAATAATCACAAAAGACACGCCTGCATCGAGGTAATGTTCAATGGTTTCAAACGAGCGAATACCGCCACCAATCTGAATTGGCAGGTCTGGCTGTGCTTTGGCAATGGCCTCGACCACCGGTTTATGGATTGGGGTACCTGCAAAAGCGCCATTTAAGTCGACCAGATGCAAGCGACGCGCACCTTCATTGACCCAATGCTGTGCAGTGGCCACCGGATCATCAGAAAATACGGTATCGTCTTCCATACGACCTTGTTTTAAACGGACACATTTTCCATCTTTCAGGTCAATTGCAGGGATGATCAGCATGCTTTCGCTCCTTGCTTCATCGGTTAAATTTCTTGCCGCCCATCTTAGCAATAAACGAAAATTTTCTAAATGCTATATTTGCATGCAAAAATAAAAACAGCCTGTGCTGTGTCAGGCGGTCAACAAAGGTTCGATGAAGAAAATCCGGCTGTCTGTGCAGCTTGATCTTCAAAGCGGTTTAGGGCGGGGTTTTAGATGGCCGGATTCTGAGTTTGAGCGAGGTATTGGGAATCTGTTTCGGCAACAGGCCCAAACGCAACAATTCTTCAAAAACCAGTACCGGGGCATAAGCATCGGCGGCGGCATATTCCATTTGTGCTGTGCTTAATACCGGATTGGCCCAGTTCGAGGTACTGAGCCGTTTGCTTTTGGGAAAATAGACCTGAAACAGCAGCGCCATGGCATGTTTTAATCCGACCGGGTTTTTAAAGCCAAAGCTGTGAAAGCATTTGGACAGTTCCAGCACACTGTTCAGTTCTACGCCTTTTTTGCGAAATAGATGGGCATCATTTTTCAGGCCAAAGCCGACTTTAATCTGGTCACGGTTGGCGAAGATTGGCTTAAGAAAGTTCCAGATTTCCTCATTCATCTGAAATAGATAGGCCCGATCTAGTGTGGCCAGCTGAATCAGGTGCGGGCCATCCGACACTTCGCCACTTTTAAAAATCGGTTTAGATTCCGAATCAAAGCCGAGTACCGCTGCAATATTCAGTTCATGCGCATAGTGCTGACATTCGGCCAGCGTTTGAATCAGATGAATTTTAGAGGGTGGCAGACTTTGAAAGCGCGGCAGCTGTTCCAGCTGGCTGGAAGAGGGCATATGGGATGATGTTGAAGATAAGCTCATGCCATCTTTTCCTTGGGCTGGCGATAAAAATAAGGCCTGAATTGTCAGGCCTTATTTTAAGCAAGCGGGACCTTTTAGGCCAGTACTGCACCAAAAATGGCGAAAGCAAATAGCAGCACCAACAGAATAATATAAATCCAGGCCAGCGCCGCTTCCCAGCCAGCCGTAGCACGTGGTGGACCATAGCTGTTAACACGTTGGTCACCCGGGGCGAAAAACAGATACAGCATCAGCAACAGGTTGGCCACTGGAACCAGCATCAGTAACGATAGCCAGCCGGTATGGTTACGGTCATGCAGACGGCGGATGGTGAAAATAAACATCAGATATAACACCCCCAGATAAATCAGTGCGCCCAGCACCAGTGGGGTGAGCGGAATGCCGCCAGCAGGATCAATATTCATCAGCCCGGGAAAGAGCAGGGTCAAAACCAGAAAAACCGGAATCATTAACAGTGCAATCAGGCAGTTCCAGGCCAGATAGGAGAAACGTCCAAAACGCCCCGCCGCGCTGAGTGCCGAATCTTGTGTCGTGATGTGTTGGGTATGAGTGGTGCTATGCATCTTTGAATTACCTGTTTTATTTTTATTGAGTTGTATAAAAAGCAGTCAAATATTACTAAAAATTGCTTAAAAAAGAAAGAAATAAAAAATAGCTAAAAACAAAGCCGGGACGAACCCGGCTTTATACATCTTGCACAATAGAAGAAGTGATTTAAATCTTCCAGTCGACAAAGTTCTTTAACAGTTGCAGACCGGCAGTATGACTTTTTTCCGGGTGGAACTGGGTCGCGAACAGGTTGTCTTTGTGCAGGGCGGTACAGAATTGCAGACCATAGTCACAGGTCGCTGCCACAATCGCGCTGTCTTTCGGCTCGACATAGAAGCTGTGCACGAAATAGAAACGCGCATCCTGTTCAATGTTGTTCCACATTGGATGGCTCGGGTCAGCCTGATGCACCTGGTTCCAGCCCATGTGTGGCACTTTTAGACCTTCAACGTCCGGGAAGCGTTTTACCACCCCTTCAAAAATACCCAGTGCATCGGCACCGCCATTTTCTTCGGAATGTTGCATCAGCGCCTGCATACCCACACAAATGGCCAGTACCGGTTTATTAAACACCGCCTGACGCACGACCTCATCGATCCCGGCTTCATGCATGCCTTGCATACAGTCGCGCATGGCGCCGACACCCGGAAACACGATTTTATCGGCCTGGGCAATCAGTTTCGGGTCATTGGTGACATCCACCGTAGCACCGACGTGTTCCAAAGCTTTGGCGGCAGAGTGCAAATTCCCCATGCCATAATCAAGAAGGGCAATACGGGTCATTACAGGGTACCTTTGGTCGATGCCACAGTATTGGCAGCACGTGGATCAATTTCACAGGCCATACGCAGTGCGCGCGCAAATGCTTTAAACACACTTTCAATCTGGTGGTGGCTGTTTTTGCCTTTCAGGTTGTCGATGTGTACGGTCATTAGCGAGTGGTTCACAAAGCCCTGGAAGAATTCAGAGAATAAATCGACATCAAAACGGCCAATGGTGGCGCGGGTAAATGGTACATCCATAAACAGGCCCGGACGACCAGATAAATCAACCACGGCACGGCTTAAAGATTCATCGAGTGGGGCATAGAAGTGACCATAACGCTTTAAGCCTTTTTTATCGCCCAGTGCCTGTGCAAAGGCCTGACCCAGGGTAATACCACAGTCTTCTACGGTATGGTGGTCATCAATTTCCAGATCGCCATCACAATGAATATCAATATCAAACAAACCGTGTCGCTTGATTTGATCAATCATATGGTCTAAAAATGGAATACCAGTGTTGAGTGTGCCTTGACCGGTACCGTCGAGGTTTAAACGAACTCGAATTTTGGTTTCGTTAGTGTTTCTTACCACTTCACTGATACGCTCTGTCATGGACACGTTCCTCAAAAAACGTTAAAAATGATGGATGTAAAAATGTTTCGCTGCGACGAAGTCCCAGCATATTAGATTGCTCAGGAGGGTTAATCAATGCCTATTACCGTACATGCTTATACTTCACTGGAAAATGATGAAGTGCGCAGCCAGCTTGAGCGACTGTATGACACCAGTCCGGAGTTTGGTGATGGCCAGGATGCGGTAGAGCAACTCGAGCAACATCTGAACCAGTATACCCTACTTTATACCGCAGAATTTAATACAAAATTAATTGGTGCAATTTGGTGTACCGGGCAGGGCGAAAGCAGGACCCTGGAATATATTGTGGTGCATCCGGCCAATCGTGGTCGTGGTGTGGCCGAGCGTCTGGTCAGTGAAGTCTGCCGCATGGAAGAAGCCAAAGGCGTGAATCAGTTTGAACCGGGCTGTGGCGCAATTCACCGTTGTCTGGCACATCTGGACAAGCTCTAAGCGAGTTAAAATGAAATTCAAGAGAGGCTAATCGCCTCTCTTTTTTTATCTGCTGGCCTGCAAATGGCTGGAATCGCGGGCGTTTCACTTAAAAAATAAGCAGACAGCGTACAAAATGCTGTAAAAGTAAACAAATACTTGAATTTATGCAAAAGCTGCTTGACGGCACCGGGCGGAGATTGTTTAATACGCGTCATCGGCGTGATAGCTCAGTTGGTAGAGCAACGGATTGAAAATCCGTGTGTCCCCAGTTCGATCCTGGGTCTCGCCACCATATTCAAACGTTTAAACGTTTTCAATCCCTGATCCAATCAGGGATTTTTTTTGGGTAAAAAATACTCGATTAAATAAAAATGTCATGATTTATATTGACTAATTTCCCCAGATGCGGCTTAATACACGGCATCGGCGTGATAGCTCAGTTGGTAGAGCAACGGATTGAAAATCCGTGTGTCCCCAGTTCGATCCTGGGTCTCGCCACCATATTCAAAAAGCCCCTGCATTGCAGGGGCTTTTTTTTTATGGCATTTAAAAATGGCAGCATGATCTTTCATCGTTCATCGTTCATCGTTCATCTTCAAGATTCACTGGGTCTGATCAGATCGGGAACACAGTTACGCTAATAACAGCTCAATAACACGAATCCTGCTGAATAAGATTGCATTCTGGCGCTTAATAGAGAGACATGTTTCATTACTGTTCAGGAGGCCGTGTATGACGCGCTTTCAGATGTTCTCCTCGACTGTAATGATTATGCTGGGAATCGGCTCAACGTCGGTCTGGGCGCAACCCGAGCGTCTAGCAACGCTTCAGGTCATGGCAGAACCTGAACTACGTCAGGAAGTGGGCTTTATTCCGTATCAGGAAGATCGTGCAAAGCGTAAGGCATTACAGCATCGGATCATGCAAATTCAGCAGGACACTCAAAACCGGGTCATTGACCCGGACCCGCCTGTCCTGATTACCATGCCGGCCAAAGAACCGGTCAATATGGATCACCTTTCTCCGGCGTTGCAGCAGCATATTCTGGCGATTGCCGCCGGTTTGCAGTCGGATAACCCGTTACGTGGCTTGGAAACCCTGCTGGCGCCATTTCGTGGCCCGGATGGACAGATCCAGCTTGATTTACCCAATATCTCTTTAGGCGTGGTCGATTATGAGATGAATCTGGGCAATAGCTTGTTCCCCGATATCAGCTCACAGTTACGCAACCCGACCCGATAATAGATGACGTGATAGGGGAAACTATCCAACCATAAAAAAACGCTCCAGAGGAGCGTTTTTTTAGATCTGATTCAGGCCGAGATTAAGCCGTTTTTACCGCTGCTTCTTGGGCCAGCATGTGACCATTTTCTTCGAAGTTGCTGTGCCAAGCCAACGCTTCACGTAACAGGTGAGGAGTGTGGCCGCCTTTTGCACATGCGCGGTCGAAGTAGTCGTTTAATGCATCACGGTACATTGGGTGTGCACAGTTGTCGATAATCGCACGAGCGCGCTCACGCGGTGCCAGACCACGAAGATCGGCAAGACCCTGTTCAGTCACCAGAATGTCAACGTCGTGTTCTGCATGGTCAATGTGCGATGCAAATGGAACAACAGATGAAATGTCACCGCCTTTGGCAATAGACTTGGTCACGAAGATGGCCAGGTGAGCGTTACGCGCGAAGTCACCTGAACCACCAATACCGTTCATCATTTTGGTACCGCATACGTGAGTGGAGTTCACGTTACCGTAGATATCGAACTCAAGCGCAGTGTTGATGCCGATAATACCTAAACGACGTACTAGTTCCGGATGGTTTGAAATTTCCTGTGGACGCAGAACCAGTTTGTCTTTGTACTGTTCCAGGTTGTTAAATACTTTTTCGCCGTATTTCGCAGACAGGGTAATAGATGAACCTGAAGCGAACTTCATTTTACCGGCATCAATCAGTTCGAAAGTACAGTCTTGCAGTACTTCTGAGTACATGATCAGGTCTTCGAAGTTTGATTCTTTCAAGCCGGTCAATACTGCGTTAGCGATTGAACCAATACCTGCTTGTAAAGGACCGAGGTTTTTCGGTAAACGGTCTTCAGCTACTTCTTTTTCAAAGAATGCGATCAAGTGGTTGGCAATTGATTGAGTCTCGTCATCTGGTGCAGTGACAGTTGATGGAGAGTCATGTAATTCGCTGTTAAATACGATACCAACGATTTTTGCAGGATCGATGTTAATTGCTTGAGTACCGATACGCTCGTCAACTTTGGTCAATGGAATTGGTTGACGGGTTGGACGATAGGTCGGGATATAAATGTCGTGTAAGCCTTCAAATGCCGGGCTTAAGTTGGTGTTAATTTCAACAATGACTTTTTCAGCAAAAATTGCAAAGCTTGCAGAGTTACCTACAGAAGTGGTTGGCACGATGCCGCCATCTTCAGTAATTGCAACGGCTTCAATTACCGCTACATCTGGCTTTTTCAGCTGCTGGTTACGCATTTGCTCAACTGTTTCAGACAAGTGCTGATCGATGAACATGACTTCGCCTTTGTTGATGGCTTTACGTAAAGTGTTATCCACTTGGAAAGGCAGACGACGTGCCAGTACACCGGCTTCAGTCAGTTGTTTGTCGAGATCGTTCCCTAAGCTCGCACCAGTAATTAATGTAATTTTTAGAGGATTCGCTTGTGCTTGTTTCACTAAAGCCAAAGGAACAGCTTTCGCTTCACCGGCACGTGTAAAGCCACTCATACCAACAGTCATACCGTCTTGGATGAATTGAGCAGCTTGCTCCGCACTCATAACCTTGTCATGTAGGGAAGCTAAACGGATGCGATCTAGGGACATGGTTTACTCTCGTTTGAAAAATCAGAACTGATGGCGATTGTACCCATCAAAAAAGCCATTTTGCATACCTGTTAGGCTAAGGTCTAATTTTTTCAAAAAATGCAGGTATAAATATATTTGATGCTTTTTATCTTGTTGAAAATTCAATAATAAAAATTAAAAGCCAAATCTTTACCAAGAACTGATTGATCAATGTTTAAGCATGATTTAGAAATGTTCTGTAATACTTTGCTTAATTTTTTCTAGAGTGCTGCTGTTGTTTTTTTCATCATCTGGCTGTTCGGGCAGCGGTAAAGAGATGATGACTTCGAGTCCACCTTGCTCGCGATTGCGAATAATCAGCTCGCCTTGGTGAATATCGACAATCCGTTTCACAATGGCCAGACCTAAACCGCTGCCTTGGACGGTACGTGCAGCATTCCCACGCACAAAAGGCTGCATTAAAGATTCAATCTGATCTTCAGGAATGCCTTCCCCATGATCGGCCACACTAATGCAGATAAACTGTTCCTGTACCTTGGCAGATAGCTCAATCGGTTCGGTGCCATAACGCTTGGCATTGTTAATCAGGTTGCCAATTAAACGTTTCAGCGACAGGCTACGTGCCTGCAAAATCGGTAATTCTTCCGGGCTAAAGCGAATGTCCAGCGGTTTAAACTGGATCACCAGTTCCTGTAACAAGGCATTTAAATCGGTATCTTGCAGTTCTTCATCCGAGCCATCACGCATATAGGAAATGAACTGGTCCAAAATGGCGTCCATATCTTCGACATCGTAAATCAGGCCTTCTTTTAAAAAGTCTTCATCCGGCATCATTTCTGCACTCAGGCGAATCCGGGTCAGGGGTGTGCGCAGGTCATGCGAAATTCCGGCCAGCATAATCCGGCGGTCGCGCTCGGTCTGCTCCAGGGTAAAAATCATCTGGTTAAAGGCCTGGTTCACCTGACGGATTTCTAGCGGCCCGTGGTTGGTTTCCAGATAAGGCGCTTTACCGGTTTGACTATAGGTATTGGCGGCTTCCTGCAAACGGCGTAATGGCCGGTTTAGCTGACGCACTAGGGTCAGAATAATAATGGCAGACAGCAGTGGAATGCCGAGCAGCCAGCCAAACACCAGTTCCGGGCTGTAGTTGGCATAGGTTTTTAATGGTTCACGAACCCAGTGGCCGTTCATTTCCGGCGTTTGAATCCAGATACGTGGGCTGGGCTTGAACTGGAAATACACGGTTACATCATCGGCTTTGAGTTCATTGGCCAGTTTTTTCTCGATTTGTCGGGTAAAGAATTCGGCAATAACCTTGTCACGGACATTTGGATATTCCTTGGGATCGGTAATGTATTCAATCCCGACCCGGTTTTTTAGCCAGGCATCCACATCGACTTCGGCATCATTATGGAAAATCCGTAATTCCGGATTGTTCAGAATTTCCAGTTCAACCGCCAGATAACGGGCATGTTGCTGGATTTCCGGCAGATACAGGGTGCGCCAAAAGAACCACAGGGACATAAACAGACTGAAAATCACCACAAACAACACCAGCACGGTGGTCCGCATGGCAGCCGAGCGCGGTTTGATTTTATCCAGAAAGCGTTCCCACGGCGTGCGTTTGCGTTCTGAATAGGTTTCAAAGTCGGTAAAGTCTTGTGGATCGATGGGGTCGAGTTTCACAATGAGTCCTTTTTAAAAAGGGAAAGTTCTCCCCCAAAATTGGATACGCGTTAGGTCATCCGCAACTGTTTGAGGCAGGACTCAAGTAAATTACTTATGTTTCTGCGAAATATTGGTTGAAATGACGGAATTTGCCGAGTTTTGCGGATGACAATGGTTTTGCTTACTTTTGCCGAAACAAAAGTAAGGCGAACCGCAGGTTGTATCCCATCAGTGGGGAATAGACCGTAAGACTCCGTCATAGATTCGATGAGTGAGCTTTATTCCGCACCATCTGGAACAAAGACATAACCCACACCCCACACCGTTTGAATATAACGCGCACGTGCCGGGTTTTCTTCAATCAGGCGGCGTAAGCGAGACACTTGCACATCAATCGAACGTTCCATTGCGCCCCATTCACGGCCACGCGCCAGATTCATCAGCTTGTCGCGGGTCAGCGGTTCACGAGGATGTTGTACCAGCGCTTTTAACACTGCGAACTCGCCTGTAGTTAAAGTCACGACTTGACCTTCACGGGTCAGGGTACGGGTCGAAAGATCTAGCGCCCACGGTCCAAAGCTGACCACTTCCATCTGCTGGCTTGGTGCGCCTGGGACTTCACGCACCTGGCGGCGTAATACGGCACGAATACGCGCTAACAGTTCATTCGGGTTAAACGGTTTTGGCAGATAGTCATCGGCACCTGCTTCAAGGCCGGCAATACGGTCTGAGTCGCTGCCGCGTGCGGTCAGCATGATAATTGGCGTATCAATACTGGACTGGCGTAAACGGCGGCAAATGCTCAGGCCATCTTCAACCGGCAGCATGAAATCGAGCACGATCAGGGAAAACAGCTCGCGTTGTAACAGGCGATCCATTTGCGTAGCATCATGGGCAGTTTTGACCACGAAACCTTTATCTTCCAGAAAACGCTGTAACAGCGTACGCAAACGCACATCATCATCGACAACGAGAATGCGTTCAACGCGGTCAGTTTCGGTATGTACGGCATCTGTATTTTCAGCAGGTACAACTAAACTCATGATGTGCTCCTTTATTCTTTATTGTGGTCGTATGCAAAGCTTTCACTGACTTTGAGTATACGATTCATCTGTATGCCTTGACTATGCTCTAAAGCAACAAATATTGCAGTTAAAATCAAGACATAGATACCAAATATATACATCTATGATAGAAGATAAATCCCACAATTTGGGGAAGAAAAGGCCCTGAAATGATGAATTTACCGCAAAAATGTGAAATATCTGCGAATTGGCAAGAATCGCCATCTGTAAATTTCATAAAACAATTGTGGATTTTATGGGCCTGGTCTTTATAATCATGCCATTTAGTACTTATCCTTGTGGGATCAAACACGATGACTGACTTAGTTCAGCAGTTGGCAAAAGAACTTGCCGTACGTCCAAATCAGGTAGAAGCTGCCATCAAACTCATTGATGAAGGTGCCAGTGTTCCTTTTATTGCACGTTACCGTAAAGAAGTAACGCAGGGCTTAGACGATACGCAACTTCGCCAGCTCGATACACGTTTAGCGTATTTGCGTGATTTGTTTGAACGCCGTGAAAAAGTGATTGAATCACTCAAAGAACAAAATAAATTATCTGATGATTTATTGGCACGTGTGAATGCGGCTGAAACTAAAAATGCCTTAGAAGAAATTTACGCGCCGTACCGTCCAAAACGTACCAGCAAATCTTTTAAAGCCAAAGAAGCCGGCTTGGGTCCAATCGCAGAGAAAATCTTTGCAGAAGCGATTGATCCAGTAGAAGCGCTTGCCGGCTTTAGCCATGAAGATTATCCAGACCTGGAAAGCCAGCTCGATGCGATTCAGCATATTTTAATTGATGACTGGGCGCAAAATATTGCACTCACCACTGAACTGAAAGCAACCTTTGCCAAAACTGCTGTGCTGAAAAGTCTGGTGGCCAGTGATGAGAAAAAAGAAGTCGGTAAAAAATTCCGTGATTACTTCGATTTCTCTGAAAGCCTGAACAAAGTACCATCGCACCGTTTGCTGGCCATGCTGCGCGGCCGTCAGGAAAACGTGCTGGGCTTAAAAGTTGATGGTGAAGATGAAGCGCCACTGGCACGTATTGAAACCGAATACAACTTAGATACCGTGCAGCCACAAGCGCGTCAGGACTATTTAAAGCAGACCGCAAAACTGTTCTGGCTGGGTAAAGTCCGTCCGACCATCGAGCATTCATTGCTGACTGAAAAACGTCTGGCGGCTGAAGCAGAAGCGATGCAGGTGTTTGCTGAAAACTTACGTCATCTGCTGCTGTCTGCACCTGCTGGCGCACGTACGACGCTGGGCGTTGACCCGGGCATCCGTACCGGTGTGAAACTGGCAGTCGTGAATGAATCAGGCGATGTACTGGCACATAGCACCATTTATCCATTTGCTCCAAAAGATGATAAAGAAGGTTCACTGGCCGAGCTGGCACGTTTATGCCGCGAGTTCAATGTCGACCTGATTGCGATCGGTAACGGTACCGCAAGCCGTGAAACTGAAGCGCTAGTAGCTGAAATGATGGCAGCAAACAGTGACCTGAAACTGACTCGCGTTTCTGTGTCTGAAGCAGGTGCTTCGGTTTATTCTGCTTCTGAATTGGCTTCTCAAGAACTTCCAGAGCTGGATGTGTCGATTCGCGGTGCAGTATCCATTGCCCGTCGTTTACAAGATCCATTGGCAGAGCTGGTGAAAATTGATCCGAAATCAATTGGTGTGGGTCAGTATCAACACGATGTGAACCAGACTGGTTTGGCCAAAACCCTGGAAGCGGTGGTGGAAGACTGTGTGAACTCGGTAGGTGTGGATGTGAATACGGCATCTGCAGCAATTCTGGGTTATATCGCAGGTCTGAACAAATCAATCGCGCAGCAAATTGTGGATTTCCGTAAGGAAAATGGCCGTTTTGATAACCGTCAGGCTCTGAAAAAAGTGCCACGTTTAGGTGAGCGTACTTTTGAACAGGCGGCAGGTTTCTTGCGTATTCAAAATGGTTCTGAGCCACTTGATGCCTCTGCGGTGCACCCGGAGTCGTATGCGCTGGTGTCTAAAATTGTTGAAGCCAAAGCAACGACTGTAAAAGACATTATTGGCAATACTGAAATTATCCGTCAGGTCAATGCCGAAGAATTTGTAGATGACCAGTTTGGTTTACCAACCATTCAGGATGTGCTGAGCGAACTTGAAAAGCCGGGCCGTGACCCGCGTCCGGAATTCCGTACTGCCAAATTCCGTGATGATATTACCGAAGTATCGCAATTGTCTGAAGGCATGCAGCTAGAAGGTGTGGTCACCAATGTCACCAACTTCGGCGCATTTGTCGATGTTGGTGTGCATCAGGATGGTTTAGTCCATATTTCTGAACTGGCGAATGAATTCGTGTCTGATCCGCATAAAGTGGTGAAACCGGGTCAAATTGTTCAGGTGCGTGTTTTAACGGTAGATGTTGAGCGTAACCGTGTGAACCTGTCGATGCGTCCGGAAGGTGCTGCAGCAGCGAAAGCACCACGTCAGCCACGCCGTGACCAAAACGAACAGCGTACTGAACGTAAGCCGCAGGGTAAACGTCCGCAACAGGCGCGTCCGCAGGGTGATCGCCCTCAGGGCAAAAAGCCGCAAGCGGCCAAACCACAAGACAATAAAATTGGTGGTTTAGGTGCATTGTTATTGCAAGCCGGCATTAAAGGTTCGAAGTAATCTTTAGCTCTTAAAAAAACCTCCCAATTGGGAGGTTTTTTTATTGCCCTATTTAATTGACCATCGGCACAATCCAGCTACATAAAATCAGCATAATGCCCAAATGCCCCAGCTTGCGGGTAAAACTCACCAGTGGCGTAGGCGGCTGTTCCAGCTGTTTGGCATATTCTTGCAAACTCAGCTTATTGGCAGCTTTACTAGAAAATAAAAACACACCTAAATCAATACAGATCAGAATCGTGCCCACATCGGCAATCAATTCCATCAGCTCATAATCCTGATGATACAGCGCCATCGCCACCTGATAGCCCAGAAACAGGGCAAAGGCAAAACACCCATATTGCAGAATAAGGGAAAAGGTCCGCATAGTCTTACTTTAACTGTTCAAAATGAGGGGTTTTATAACATAAAAAGACCTGTCATTAGACAGGTCTTTAAAAGGATTGTTTTACCAGTGTTCACCCGGGAACAAACGGGCATACGCTTTTTGTACCCAGTTCAGCTTTTGTGGCTGACCCACCGAAGCCGATGAACTTGGGAACAGGTTATAACCAATCGACATCAGCTTGTTGTTAATATCCGGTGCAATCGCATAAGTAATTGAAGCCAAACGTCCTAAATGCGTGGCAATTTTCTTCGGACGTTTCACAATGGCATAGCAGATTAAATCGGCCGCCTGTTCCGGTGAAAGGGTAGGAACATATTTATACATTTTGGTGGGTGCGATCATTGGAGTACGCACCAGTGGCATATAAATGGAGGTAATTGCAATATTGTGTGAATGTACTTCGGCCGATAGACAGCGGCTAAAAGCATCCAATGCGGCTTTAGAGGCAACATAAGCCGAGAAACGGGTCGCATTGGCCAATACGCCAATCGAGCTGATGTTAATAATCTGGCCGCTACGACGTACCATCATTTGTGGCAGAATATTCATCACCAGACGCACGGCACCAAAATAATTCAGCTGCATGGTGCGTTCAAAATCGTGGAAACGGTCTAAAGATTCATGCACGGCACGACGGATTGAACGTCCGGCATTGTTAACCAAAATATCAATATGATCGACAGACGCTAAAATATCTTTTGAAGTCTGGTCAATGGCTTCCCAATCATTTAAATCACACGGGAAAATAGATGCTTTGCCGCCTTTGGCTTCAATCTCTGCTTTTACCTGCTCCAGGGTTTCCTGGGTACGTGCCACCAGCAGCACATGCGCTCCCGCCTCTGCCAGACGATAAGCGGTGGTCAGTCCGATACCACTGGATGCACCGGTAATCAGTACGGTTTTTCCATTTACTTTTTTCTTGAAAAGTTTCTCTAGTTTTGCCTTCACACTTGTATCCCTGCTTGATTAAAAGATCAGACTCAATGGTCTTTGTTATTTGAATTTTTGCGCCCAATCTCATTGGTTCGGGCTGTTATGATGGGCATTATAATAACCGAAGTTTAAAAAAAGCCATAAAATAAGTGATTGAAATTAAAAGTTATTTTAGAGTAATTACTCTAATGGGGTATTGGGGTTGTTTGGTAAATTCTGCTTAAAATTTTTCGAAAAAGCAAGTCCTTGTTTCTATGTTTAAAAAGCAAAAAGTCTGCCATTGCAGCGCAAAAGCAGACCGTTTGTCGTGAAATTGCAATAATTAAACGCTAGCCAGCGCCTGCTCCAGATCGGCAATCAAATCATCAATATGTTCAATACCAATTGACAGGCGTACCATATCTTCACTTACACCCGCCGCTTTCAGCTCTTCATCATTTAATTGTCGATGGGTGGTGGTAGCCGGGTGGCAGGCCAGACTCTTGGCATCGCCAATATTGACTAAACGGGTAAACAGTTGCAGCGCATCAATAAAGCGGGTGCCGCCTTCACGGCCATCTTGCACACCAAAAGACAGAATCGCAGATGGTTTGCCTTTGACATATTTTTGCGCCAGCGCATGTTGTGGATGATCTTTTAAGCCGGCGTAATTGACCCATTTCACTTTTGGATGCTGCTGTAAATATTCCGCCACTTTTTGGGCATTTTCGGTATGACGTTCCATACGAAGGCTTAAGGTTTCCAGTCCTTGCAGAATCAGGAAAACATTATGTGGGCTAATCGCTGCACCGGTATTGCGTAGCGGCACTACGCGGGCGCGGGCAATAAAGGCCGCTTCGCCCAAGGCTTCGACATAATTCACCCCGTGATAGCTTGGGTCAGGGGTATTTAGAGATTTAAAACGTTCAGGATATTTACCCCACGGGAATTTACCGCTATCGACAATAATTCCACCAATCGAAGTGCCATGGCCGCCAATATATTTGGTCAGTGAATGCACCACAATATCGGCACCAAAATCAAAGGATTTTTGCAGCACCGGTGTAGCCACCGTGTTATCCACCACCACCGGAATGCCATATTCATGCGCAATTTGGGAGATGGCTTCTAAATCAATAATATTCCCCAGCGGATTGCCAATTGATTCCACAAAAACCAGTTTGGTTTTGTCATCAATTAGTTCGCGTAAGGCTTCCGGGTTCTGATAATCAAAGAAACGGACTTCGACGCCCTGTTTTGGCAACGTATGTGCGAACAGGTTATAGGTACCGCCATACAGGGTTGAAACTGATGCAATATTATCGCCGGCTTCGGCCAGGGTCTGAATGGTATAGGTAATTGCAGCCATCCCCGATGCCAGTGCCAGCGCACCAATCCCACCTTCGAGCGCTGCCACGCGTTGTTCCAGCACTGCCGTGGTCGGGTTCATGATACGGGTATAAATATTGCCTTGTACTTTTAAATCGAACAGATCGGCACCGTGCTGGGTATTGTCAAAGGCATAAGAGGTGGTCTGGTAAATGGGCACTGCCACAGCTTTGGTGGTCGGTTCAGGGGTGTAGCCAGCATGAATGGCCAAAGTTTCAGCTTTATACGTCATTTTTCGTTCATCTTGCGTGAGTTATATGTTGATCAAGTGTAGCAGGTCTATTTATGAAATAAAGAGGGAAATATCTGCAACAATTATCTTTAAATTTCATAAAGACGCCCTCATTTTAAAATTTCAACGGCGGATAAGGCTGCAATGTATACCTGAATTTTGGACACTTTAAAGAGTTGTAACAAAGCGTGGAAGATGAGGCCGATCCCTTATCTTTTTCTGGCTTTCAGGTATAATAGCCGATTATTTTTTCGCTCATTTGAGTAGGGGTGGCGGTTTTGCCCCCGAAATTGGTTTTTCTATTGAGGAGTCCTACGTGGCCCAATATATTTATACGATGAACCGAGTGTCGAAGATGGTTCCGCCGAAGCGCGAAATCTTAAAAGACATCTCTTTATCATTTTTCCCAGGCGCAAAAATTGGTGTGCTTGGTCTAAACGGTGCAGGTAAATCGACCTTGCTTCGTATTATGGCGGGCGTAGATAAAGATTTCTCTGGTGAAGCACGTGCACAGCCAGGGATTAAAATCGGCTACCTTGAGCAAGAACCACCGCTCGATCCAACCAAAGACGTTCGTGGTAATGTGGAAGATGGGGTACGTGAAGCCCTTGATGCATTGGCGCGTCTGGACGAAGTATTCGCTGAATATGCGGCTGAAGATGCAGACTTTGATGCGCTTGCAAAAGAGCAGGAAAAGCTGGAAGCCATTATTCAGACTTGGGATGCGCACAACCTGAATAACCAGCTGGAGCAAGCCGCAGCGGCATTAAACCTGCCAGCATGGGATGCAGATGTGACTAAGCTTTCAGGTGGTGAGCGCCGTCGTGTGGCACTGTGCCGTTTGCTATTGTCTAAACCAGACATGCTGCTGCTGGACGAACCGACGAACCATTTAGATGCATCATCTGTTGCATGGTTAGAACGTTTCCTGAAAGACTTCCCGGGCACCATCGTGGCGATTACCCACGACCGTTACTTCCTTGATAACGTTGCCGAGTGGATTCTGGAGCTTGACCGCGGACATGGTATTCCATATCAAGGCAACTATTCGTCTTGGTTAGAGCAAAAGAACGCGCGTTTAGAGCAAGAGCAGAAGCAGGAAGAATCTTTTGCGAAGGCATTGAAAAAAGAACTTGAATGGGTTCGTTCAAATGCTAAAGGTCAGCAAAAGAAAAACAAAGCGCGTATGGAGCGTTTTGAAGAGCTGAACTCACGTGAATTCCAGCAGCGTAACGAAACTTCTGAAATCTACATTCCACCTGGTCCACGTTTGGGTAACAAGGTGGTTGAGGTTGAAGGCATCAGCAAGTCATTTGGTGATCGTACCCTGTATAAAGATTTAACCTTCACTGTACCACCTGCAGCAATTGTCGGTATTGTGGGTGAGAACGGTGCAGGTAAAACCACACTGTTTCGTATGATGACTGGTGAAGAGCAGCCAGATACCGGTACGGTAACACTGGGTGAATCGGTTAAAGTCGCTTACGTGGGTCAGATTCGTGACACGCTAGATGATAACAAAACCGTGTGGGAAGAAGTGTCTGGCGGTTTAGACATCTTACGTATTGGTGAATACGAAATTGCATCACGTGCTTATATTGGCCGCTTTAACTTTAAAGGCCAAGATCAGCAAAAACGTGTTGGTCAATTGTCAGGTGGTGAGCGTAACCGTTTGCAACTGGCGAAAATCCTGCAAATGGGCGCTAACGTCATCCTACTCGATGAACCGTCAAACGACCTGGACATCGAAACTTTACGTGCGCTTGAAGATGCAATTCTGGTCTTCCCGGGTACCGTGATGGTGATCTCGCATGACCGTTGGTTCCTCGACCGTATTGCAACGCACATCCTGTCATTCGAAGGTGAAACTCCTGAATTCTTCACTGGTAACTATGCTGAATTCGAAGAATACCGTCGTAAACGTGATGGTGATGACCTGATTACCAAGCGTCAGAAATATCGCAAAATTGGTGGTTAATCCCTAATTTGGATGCATAAAAAACCAGCCTTCGGGCTGGTTTTTTTATGTAGTTTGAATAGAGAGCTATAAAGAGGTGAGCATTATCCTGGTCGCGCTATATAAATTATAGAAGGAGGGTGTGCAGCGATCGCGGGAAGTGGTGCAATACTTTTTAGCAATTCATTGAGGGAGATGATTTTTATCTTTTTATAATCATAGGCTGGCGTTGAGGGCTATCCTTATCAACGCCAGATGCAGCTTTGTTTGAATCAATGAGAAAAATCAGATTTCCCACTCATGGTTGCATTCGCGGCATTTCCATTTCTTCTGGTTTTGCATAAAAGCCTGCATTGAAATTTTAAAATCTGGCAAATCACGATAGAACATGAAGCCGGCAATTAAACAGATCACAAAGACAATTACGGTTGCTGTTTGCAGGGTAGTGCCCGCACCATCACCAAAAATCCACATTGCAATACTAATCAGCACCAGCAGCAATAAAATAAAAATGGCTGGAATCAGAAATACCAGGCTTTTTGGCACCACCGGACGTGGAGCTGCTTGGCCTGCTTGCGCAACAGGCATGATTTTCGGGCTTTGACACTTCGGGCAACGGTATTGCATTACAACTCCAAAATTCTAATCTGTGGTTTATTTTAATCGGAATACATCAGAAAGCAAAAAAGCACAGCAAAATAAAACAACAGGCAATAAAAAACCCAAGTCATAATGCTTGGGTTTTTTATCAGATCACTTTAAAAGTGAGCTTAAATATGGCGTCCCTACGGGGATTCGAACCCCGGTTACCGCCGTGAAAGGGCGATGTCCTAGGCCTCTAGACGATAGGGACTTATTGAGGCAACACAATTATGAAACCATGGTGGAGCCAAGCGGGATCGAACCGCTGACCTCTACAATGCCATTGTAGCGCTCTACCAACTGAGCTATGGCCCCAGTCTGTGTGAGCGCTATATTATGAAGATAATGCTCACACGTCAACAAAAAACTGCATTAACTTGCATCAACTGCATCATTTTTCGGCAATTTTAAGCTTTCATTGAGTTTTTCCCAAGCTTTTAGCTCTTTTTTGCTTGGTCCACCCACAATTTCCAGCGCATGGCGCAGGCGGGCAAAAGTTAAATCCGGACCAATAGTGACCATGGTCTGCATCACTGGCGTAGAGGCAGTTGAACCGGCAATGGCAATAAAGAATGCCGGCATAAAGTCGCGCAGTTTAATTTCCATTTGTGCGGCCAAGTCCATTAAGGTCTGGCTCACGGTGTCATTGTTCCAGGTGAACAGACTTTCCAGGCGCCAGATGGCAAACTGCAAGCTTTGACGCACCTGTTCTTCAGACAGTTTTTTGCTTTCAAACTGTTCTTTTGAAAGTGTTGGGAAATGGTTGAAGTAGTGCGCAGACCAGTTCACGGCTTCAGATAATAGGTTGATACGTGGCTGGATCGCGGCAGCAATTTCTTCCAGCTTGGCGCGGTCGGCTTTCCAGGCCAACAAGGTATCCAGCAGTTCAGCCGGAGAAAGGGCTTTAATCCACTGACCGTTGAGCCAGTTCAGTTTTTCCACATCAAAGATTGGACCGCCCAAAGACACACGGTTGATGTCAAAGTGTTCAATCATTTCCGCCAGGGTGAATTTTTCACGCTCATCCGGCATTGACCAGCCCATGCGGCCCAAATAGTTCAGCAAGGCTTTTGGCAGTACGCCAATGTCTTTATAGTAGTTGATTGAAGTCGGGTTCTTGCGTTTTGACAGCTTGGATTTGTCCGGGTTACGCAGCAGCGGCATGTGGCACAGTACCGGCATATCCCAGCCAAAGTATTGATACAGCAACTGATGTTTCGGTGCCGATGGAATCCACTCTTCACCACGAATGACGTGGGTGATTTGCATTAAATGGTCATCGACCACGTTGGCTAAATGATAGGTTGGCAGGCCATCAGTTTTCAGCAGAATCTGCATGTCGACTTGCGCCCAAGGAATTTCCACTTCACCGCGCAGCATGTCGTTAAATTTGCAGATGCCTTCGGTTGGAATTTTCATGCGGATTACATGTGGTTCGCCTGCCGCCAGACGACGCTGAACTTCTTCGGCAGAAAGCTGTAAACCGCGACCGTCATAACGTGGAGATTCGCCACGTGCTTGCTGTTCAGCACGCATCTGGTCCAGTTCTTCTGCAGTCGCGAAGCAGTAGAAGGCATGACCTTTTTCAACCAGTTCCAGGGCATACTGTTTATAGATGTCCATACGCTCCGATTGACGGTATGGCGCATGTGGGCCACCCACATCTGGACCTTCTGACCAGTTCAGGCCTAACCAGCGCAAAGAATCGAGAATCATTTTTTCAGATTCAGGGGTCGAGCGCAGCTGGTCGGTATCTTCAATACGCAAAATAAACTCGCCGCCATGCTGTTTGGCAAAGCACAGGTTAAACAAGGCAATATATGCAGTGCCTACATGCGGAAAACCGGTAGGAGAAGGAGCAATACGGGTACGAACAGTCATAATCAGTAATGAGTCAGAATGTAAATTGGAATCTATTATAACGAAAAAGCCTGATCACTTAATGCTTTATTCTGCATTCGATGATCAGGCTGCAACAGCACGCGGCTTGAGGGGGGAGTCAGCCACGCGCAGGTTCAGTTCAATCCGGTCAATTAAGACTGGTTTGAGCTGAAGAAGGATTGTACAAAACGGCTAAAACGCTGGTTTTGTGAAGCAAAGAAATTCTGGGTTGGCGCTGCTTTAATTGACGTCATCATTTTCAGGTCATTATCGGCTTGCAGCTTGTCTGTTTTGGTGGTGCCTAACTGTTCTTTTTGCTGCAACAGGGCTTTTTCAATGAGGGAGGGTTTGGCCGGCACCATTTTCACCGCAGTATGGGTATTTTTAACCACTGCCGTATGGCTGGTTTGCGCCATCAGGCCCAATCCTAAACTTAAACACAGTACATAGACTGACTGTTTCATCCTGATACTCCCCCAAACTGGTTTTGGATTTAATTTTTTTTACGTTGTGGCTACTATATAACCACAGATAAAATGTAAAAAGTAAGAACTGCATCACACTTTTTACAAAAATATAAAAAATGTCAGGTTACTGGTTACTTCTATTCACATTTCGCTGTTGAGTACATGTTTTAGCAAATAACTGTGAAGAGAAAGTGAAGATTAGCAACAAAACTTATCTTATATCATATTTTTTTATATATAATTATGCAAGTTTCGCATTTTATTGATATGTAACTGGGTATTTAGGTGAATGGATCAAGCGCGGGCTATCTCATCTTAATCTTGCTTTAAATCAGGACATCTCGTTAAGCGTTTGAAAGCCGGGTTTATTCATATTTTTGAATATCTATTCCATAAAAAGCTATAACCTGATTTTGGCCCATCGGTTATGCTGCTTTTTAAAAGAAAAACAAATGATTAAAAGAAAAAATTGCCCATCTTAAAACGAAAGTAAAAATTTTTCTGAATTGCGATTTATGATTTTATTTCATATAGTTAGCATTAATGTAGATAACCTATTTGTGCTGTCATGAAATCTCAAATTAAAGCTTTATTTTCAGCGGCTTTGCTGGCAACCGGCCTTGCGGCAACGGTCAATTCTGCCCAGGCAGCGGATCGTCAATTTCTGAACGTGTCTTATGATGCGACACGCGAATTCTATGATGAATTTAATGCCTCATTTGGTGATTACTGGAAAAAACGCACCGGTTTAAGCGTGAATTTCAAGCAGTCCCATGGCGGTTCAGGCAAACAGGCGCGTTCAGTGGTCGATGGCCTGAAAGGTGATGTGGTGACTCTGGCACTGGCCAACGATATTGAAGAAATCGTCAGATCGGGCCAGATCCAGCCGGGCTGGCAAAAAGAGTTCCCGCATAACTCGGCACCATATACCTCAACCATCGTATTTATGGTGCGTAAGGGCAATCCAAAGCACATCAAAGACTGGACCGATTTAACCAAACCGGGTGTACAGATTATTACCCCAAACCCGAAAACCGGTGGTCTGCCACGTTGGGTATACCTGTCTGCATGGGGCTATGCATTGAACCAGCCGGGCGGCAATGAAGCCAAAGCCAAAGATTTTGTCAGCAAGATGTATCACAACGTTAAAGTGATGGACTCTGCAGCACGTGCCTCAATGACCACTTTCGCAGAACGCGGCATTGGCGATGTACTGCTGACCTGGGAAAACGAAGCGCTGGTGACCCTGAAAACCTTGGGTAAAGACAAGTTCGATATTGTTTATCCATCGATGTCGATTTTAACCGAGCCTTCAGTGGCAATTGTTGACCGTACCGTAGAGCGCAATGGCAACAAGTGGCTGGCAACCGGTTATATCAACTATTTATATTCACCGCTGGGACAGGAAATGGCAGCCAAACATTTCTATCGTCCACGCAATGAAAAGGTACTGGCCAAGTATGCGCATCAGTTCCCGAAATTGAAAACCTTCACCATTGATGAAGTATTTGGTGGCTGGGCCAAAGCGCAGCAAACCCACTTTGCGAACGGCGCCATCTTCGACCAGATTTATAGCAGCAAACGTTAATTGTCTGCATACTGGTTAAAAATAAATTCAAACAGCCTCCTTGTGAGGCTTTTTGAATATTTGGCAAAATCACAAAACGGTTTTCTCTATGAAAAGTAATATTTCTGTACAAAAAGTCGTTTGGAGCTTTGTCAAAACAAGGTAATAATGTGCAGTTAAATTTTGGCTGTATTGATTGAATCCCTATGTCGCATATTTCTGTATTACTCCACGAAACTGTTGATGCCTTGCTGGCAGAACGCAATACAGGAATTTATGTCGATGGCACCTTTGGCCGCGGTGGACATACCCGTTTATTGCTGTCCAAATTAGATGAACATGCGCGTGTATATGCCTTTGATAAAGACCCACAGGCCTTAGCGGTTGCAGCAGAACTGGAACAGCAAGATCCACGGTTTAAAATTATTCATGCCAGCTTTGCCGATTTAAAGCAGGAACTGGCCGCACGCGGTATTGAACAGGTCGATGGCGTGATGGCCGACCTGGGCGTATCATCTCCGCAGCTGGATCAGGCTGAACGTGGTTTTAGCTTTATGCAGGATGGCCCGCTGGATATGCGTATGGACAACTCGCAAGGCGAAACCGCGGCGGAGTGGCTGCTGCAGATTGAAGAAGAAGCACTGGCCAATATTATTTTTAAATATGGCGAAGAACGTTATAGCCGCCGTATTGCCAAAGCTATTAAAAATGCCGGTTTGATTGAAACCACTGGTCAGCTGGCCGAAATTGTGAAAACCGCCCATCCAAAATGGGAAAAGCATAAACATCCGGCAACGCGAACATTTCAGGCCATTCGTATTGCTATTAATAAAGAATTAGAAGATATTGATATTTTCTTGCCTCAGGCCGTGGAAGTGCTGAAGCCTGAAGGCCGTCTGGCGGTCATTAGCTTCCACTCTTTAGAGGACCGTTTGATTAAACAGTTTATTCAAAAAGAATCAAGCTTGGCAGAAGATACCGGTTGGGGGCTGCCGCAAGTACAACAAGATACCCGCCGTTTAAAAAAGATTGCTCGTATCCGTGCGAGTGAAGAGGAAGTCAAAGCCAATCCGCGTTCACGCAGTGCGTGGCTGCGTGTGGCTGAAAAGTTAGCTTGAACAGGCGAAGAATGAAAACCAAAGCAGTTGAAAACAATACAGAACAGTCACGACTGAAAAAAATGGTCGTCTATTTGATTTTGTTGGCCCTGGTGTTTATCAGTGCGCTCATGGTGGTCTTTCAGGTGTTTGAATATCGACATGATTATCGTCAGCTCAGTTCTTTTATGCGTGAGCGCGATGATCTCAATGCCGAGTGGGGCCGTCTGCTGATTGAACAGCAGACCTTTGGTGCCACCGCCCAGATCGGGACACGTGCCGTAACCCAGTTACGCATGTATTCACCACCCACCGCACAAACTGTGGTGATTTCATTGCCGACGACTTCAGAACAGAAACAATAGGGCTGGCTGTACATGGTAAATTCGCGTAAGAAGCAAACAGGTAAAAAACAGCAGTCTGTTACCCAAAAAAGCAGTTTAAATGTCGATATGTGGCGCTTCTACCTGATGTGGGGAACGGTGCTGCTGGTCTTTGTGGCGCTGGTCTGCCGGGCCTTTTATGTGCAGATTATCAATCATGATTTTCTGCAGAATAAGGCCAATGCCAATATTCTAAGAACTGAAAAACTCAAAGCCATGCGCGGCGTGATTTACGACCGGCATGGCGTGCCTTTGGCGATTAGTACCCCCATCATGAAAGTGGTGATTGATCCGCGTGATTATTTTGAGGCCAAAGAGCTGTATGACGACACCATGGCTGAGCTGGCCAAAGACCCGAATAACCGCAAACTCAAGCGTCAACTGCCCAATAAAAACCTGAATCTGGATGAACTGGCCGATGCGGTGGGCATGGACCGTCAGGAATTGCATCAGAAAATGCATGAGCGTCCGCGTTCGCGTTATCTGGTGCTGCAAAAAGAAGTACCGCCACAGCAGGCGGAGCTGATCCTGAAGCGCAACTTCCAGGGTGTCTATACCGAGAAAAACTATAAGCGTTATTATCCGCAGCCACAGCCGAATGCCCAGATTATTGGCCTGACCAATAGTGAAGGCACCGGGATTGAAGGTCTGGAAATGCAGCTGAACAGCCGTCTGGCTGGGGTCGATGGCGAACAGCAAATTATCCGTGATAAACGTGGTAACCGGGTTAAAGATCCGGAAGTGATTAAAGAAGTCGAGCACGGTGAAAATATCACTTTAAGTATCGACTCGCGCCTGCAATACATCATGTATCGTGAACTGACCGCTGCCGGCGTGGCCAATAATGCCCGTTCTGCCACAGCCATTGCAGTCGATGTGAAAACCGGTGAAATTCTAGCCATGACCAGCTGGCCATCGTATAACCCGAATGACAAAAAGGGCCTGGAGAACAAAGATGCCATGCGTAACCGCGGGGCAGTCGATTCCTTTGAGCCGGGCTCGACCATGAAGCCATTTACCGTGGCCATGGCGCTGGAAAGTGGTAAATATTCGGCCAATACTGTGGTCAATTTAGGGGGTGGTTCGATGCGTGTTGGTAACCATACCATCCGTGATACCCGCAATTATGGCAATTTGACCCTGGCTGGCATTATCCAGAAATCGTCTAACGTCGGCGTGGCGAAAATTGCCCTGTCTTTGCCCTATTCAACCTTGCCCACCTTCTATAAACGCTTGGGCTTTGGCCAGCGTTCGGCTGTGAAATTCCCGGGTGAAAGTGCCGGCCTGATTTTACCGCCAAGCAAGTGGAATGTCTCTGAAGTGGCAACCATGTCCTATGGTTATGGTCTGAATGCGACCGTGCTGCAACTGGTCGATGCCTATGCCATGATTGCCAATCAGGGCAAAAAACTGCCGCTGAGTCTGTATAAGTTGGAAGGCGAAGTGCAGGGCGAGCAGATTCTTGACCCGAAAATTGCCGAGCAGGTTCTGCTGATGATGGAAGCGGTGACTTTACCGGGCGGTACGGCGCGTCAGGCCAATATTCCGGGTTATCGTGTTGCCGGTAAAACCGGTACCGCACATAAATTGCGTGCCGACCGCAAAGGCTATTCGCAAAATGAATACCGCGCCCTGTTTGCCGGAATTGCACCGGTCAGTGACCCGCGTCTGGCCATGTTTGTGGTGGTAGAAAACCCGACCGGTCAATACTATGGCGGTCTGGTCGCTGCGCCAGTGTTTGCACGGGTGATGCAGGAATCCTTACGTTTAATGAATGTACCTTTAGATAAACCTTTAGATACAGCACAAATCCAGTAAATAGGTGATGAATGTCCATTACATTTCAAGATCTTTACACCGTTGAGCATGTTGCTGGATGGATGTCACAACCCTTTGCCGGCTTCAGCTTAGACAGCCGCAAAGTTACAGCAGGGCAAATTTTTATTGCCCTGACCAGTTTTTCGCAGCCTGAAAAAACCGTCCAGTTTGCCGAAGCGGCGTTGGCGCGTGGCGCGTTGGCCATTATTGCAGAAAGCGATTTGGGCCTGCCGAATCAGCTGATCGTACCGGAGGTACGTCACTTAATGGGGCAGTGGCAAAAACAGTATCTGCACGCGACCCAACCGCTGCAGGCTGCACGTATTCTGGCGGTTACCGGCACCAATGGTAAAACCACCATCGCCCGTCTGATAGCAGAGCTGCTGATGTTACAGCGCAAACCGTGTGCGGTGATGGGCACCACCGGTAATGGCATTTTACCGAATCTGGAAGCCTCTTCGCATACCACGCTGGATGCCTTACAGCTCCAGCAGGCCCTGCACAGCTATGCCCAGCAAGGCGCTGAATTTGCGGCAATTGAAGCCAGCTCACATGGACTGGAACAGGGTCGTTTAAATGGCTGTAGCATTGAAATTGCCGTGTACAGCAACTTAAGCCGTGACCATCTGGATTATCATGGTACGCTGGAGGCCTATGCTGAAGCCAAAGCCGCGCTGTTCCGTTTTGCCAGCTTAAAAGTGGCGGTCATTAACCTGGATGATGCCTTTGCTGAAGTTATGCTGACCGCCGCGCGTCAGAATCCGGCACAACCAAAAATCCTGACTTATTCCACCACGCAAGCGGCGGATTATCAGGTGCAGAATATCGAATACAGTCTGGCTGGTGCGCAGTTTGAACTGATCAGCGCCCAGCAGCGTTATCGTGTACACAGTCCGTTACTGGGCCATTTTAATGTGGAAAATCTGGTGGCCAGTCTGATTGCCGTTGAGCAGGCCGGATTTGACTTGTCGGATTTAATTGCCAGCGCGCCACAGCTGCAAGGTGCACCGGGACGGATGCAGGTGATTCGTGATGGCGAACGTCTGTTTGTGGTCGATTATGCGCATACACCAGATGCCTTGAAACAGGTGTTAATTACCCTGAAACGGCATGTATCGCAGCAGCTCTGGGCTGTCTTTGGCTGTGGCGGCGATCGTGACCGCGGCAAACGTCCGTTAATGACCCAAGCCGCGCTAGAGCAGGCCGATATCGCCTTGCTCACTTCGGACAATCCACGGACTGAATCGCCTGACCAGATTTTTGCTGACATGCAGCAGGGCATTGATTTTAGCGGCCACAGCTATCATGAAATCCGTGATCGTCGTGAAGCGATCAAGTTTGCGGTGAAGCAGGCCCAGCCGGGCGATATCGTGGTGATTGCCGGTAAAGGTCACGAAAATTATCAGGAAATTGATGGGGTGCGACACTGGTTTGATGATGTCGTTGAAGTACAGGCTGCAATTGATGCCCAGCATCATGCTACCAGCTCTGCTTATCCCGCCTAATCAGGAATTTTTATGCATACTTCAACCACCAGTACTGCGGTCCTAACGCCGTGGAGCGCAGCGCAGTTACAACAGGCTACCCAGGGTTATTGGCTGAATGGTCGTGCGCCAAACACTGAAATTAAGCGGATTTTAACCGACTCCCGTCATGCCGAAGCCGGCGATGCTTTTCTAGCACTGAAAGGTGAGCGTTTTGATGCCCACGATTTTGTGGCACAGGTGGCAGCCAGCGGCTGTCAGGTAGCGATTGTCAGCCAGCCGGTCGATGCCGATATTTTCCAGTTGGTGGTGCCGGATACCCGCTTGGCGCTGGGTCATTTGGGCGCTTATCGTCGTGCTCAATATCCCGACCTGAAAGTGATTGCCTTGACCGGCAGCAGCGGCAAGACCACCACCAAGGAAATGCTGGGCAGTATTTTATCGCGCTTGGCGCCGACCTTAATTACCCGCGGTAACCTGAATAATGATTTAGGTGTACCGATGATGTTACTGGAGCTGCGTCCGGAACATCAATATGCGGTGATGGAACTTGGGGCCAGCCATCAGGGTGAAATTGATTACACTTCGCAGCTGGTACAGCCGCAGGTAGCGGGAATTATTAATATCGGGACCGCACATTTGGGCGAGTTCGGCGGCCGTGAAGGCATCTGCCGGGCCAAATCTGAAATTTATGCGCATATTGTGGCAGATGGATGTTCGATTGTACCGGCCGCAGATGATTTTGCTGACACAATCCGTCAGGCGGTTCGCACTGAACAGTGCCTCAGCTTTGGTAATGGCGGGGATGTGTTTGCCACCGACATCGAACTCCAGCCACAATCGGCCCGTTTCCAGTTGCATACCCCGCAAGGCGGGCGTGCAGTCGATTTACCGTTTGCTGGTGAACACAATATCCAGAATGCCACAGCCGCAGCGGCATTTGCGCTGGCGATTGGCATCGGTCTGGATGATATTGTAGCCGGACTGGAACAGGCCCAAGGTGCCAAAGGTCGTCTGAATTTTATTCAGCACGGTGCGCATCTGTTGATTGATGATACCTATAATGCCAACCCGACCTCAATGCGGGCGGCCGGTGAAGTGCTGGCGCAGCAGGAGGGGATTCGGGTCATGGTCATCGGTGATATTGGCGAGCTGGGTGCATCGGCGGCAATTGAGCATTATAAGCTCGGCCGCGATCTAGTGTCGCTCAAAGGCCTGAACTTTGTGGTGGCGGTGGGCGAGTTTGCTCCGGCCAGCCAGGAAGGGGCACGCAGTACCCAATACGGCAAAAAACTCCAGGCCTTTTTGAATCAGGAACAGGCCTTGCCATTTTTAATTAGTCTAGTCGAAACACATCAACCTCAGTCCATGAGTTTCCTGTTCAAAGGTTCTCGTTATACCCATATGGAAACGTTGATGACTGCATTGATGGAGAAACTTTAAATGCTGTTATGGTTGTTTGAACAGCTTGCGGGCTATCACAGCTCGTTTCAGGTGGTTCGTTATTTAACATTACGTTCATTGCTGAGTGTCCTGACAGCGCTCGGGATTGGTCTTTTGCTTGGACCTGTGATGATTCGTAAGTTACAGGCATTAAAATACGGTCAGGCAGTCAGCTCGTTTGCGCCAGAAGGGCATGCGAAAAAAATGGGTACCCCGACCATGGGCGGTGTGCTGATTTTACTGTCGATTGGGATTTCGACCCTGCTCTGGGCCGATCTTTCCAACCCCTATGTCTGGATTGTGCTGGCGGTTATGGTGATCTTCGGTGCGGTTGGCTGGGCCGATGACTGGATTAAAATCCGCTATAAAGACAATGCCGGACTACCGGCACGCAAGAAGTTCTTCTGGACTTCGGTGGCCTCTTTGGGCGCAGGTATTGCGCTGTACTATATTGCCACACAGCAGCCGAACGCGGCGCAAACCGCCGATATGCTGGATGTCTTAATTCCGTTCTTTAAAGATTTCAGCATTCCGTTATCCATGATTCCACTGGGTATTGGCTTTATTATTTTTACCTATCTGGTGATTAATGGTGCTTCCAATGCGGTGAACCTGACCGATGGTCTGGATGGTCTGGCGATCATGCCAATTGTACTGGTTGCGGCCGGTTTAGGTGTATTTGCCTATCTGGCCGGTGATGTGCGCTTTGCCGATTATCTGCATATTCCTTATGTCAAATACGCCTCTGAACTGGTGGTGATCTGTGCCGCCATGATTGGTGCCGGTCTGGCCTTCCTCTGGTACAACGCGCATCCGGCGCAAGTCTTTATGGGTGATGTCGGCGCTTTATCGTTAGGCGCGATGCTCGGCACAATTGCGGTGATGGTGCGTCAGGAAATCGTCTTTGCGATTATGGGTGGCGTGTTTGTGGTTGAGGCGATATCGGTCTTCCTGCAAATCGGCTCACTGCGGATGCGTAATAAACGCGTGTTCTTAATGGCGCCGCTGCATCATCACTATGAAAAGAAAGGCTGGCGTGAAACCCAGGTGGTGATTCGTTTCTGGATTATTACAATTATGCTGGTGGTTTTAGGCTTAATGACCTTAAAATTGCGCTAAGCAAATTGAACTGAAAAGTCGGCGCTTGCCGGCTTTTTTTATGGCAGCAAGCTTGGGAGAAAAACATGAACCTGCTGATGTGTCCTGTCTGTCGTCAGCCCTTAAGCCTGACCGACCGAACATGGCGCTGTGACAACAAGCACAGTTATGATGTGGCCAAACAGGGCTATGTCAATTTGCATGTGGTGCAACATAAGCACAGTAAAAATCCGGGCGATACTCCGGAGTCTGTACAGGCGCGCCGGGCATTTTTAAGTGCAGGACACTATGCACCGCTGCAGCAGGCGGTGGTAGAGAAAATTCGCAGCCTGCGTATTGAAAACCTGCTTGATATTGGCTGTGGGGAAGGCTATTACACCAACGCCATGCAGGCTGAAGTGCTGCAATGTGTGGGCGTCGATATTGCCAAAAATGCAGTGCAAGTGGCCGCCAAACTGAATAAAGACGTGACCTGGGTGGTGGGAACCGGTGCGACTTTGCCGGTTTTGGATAAATCAATTGATCTGTGTACCAGTCTGTTTAGCCCAATTCCGAAAGAGGAAATTCTGCGGGTGCTGAAACCGGAAGCTTATCTGATGGTGGTAACCCCGGGACCGCAGCATCTGTTTGCGATGCGCGAAGCCTTGTTTGAAGAAGTTAAAGTGCATGAACCACAGAAGTTTGTGGAACAGCTAAAAGATGTGTTTGAGTTGGTCAGTGAAGATGTTGTTGATGCAGCAATGTGCTTAAATCAGAGCGATTTAAAACATCTGATTGCGATGACGCCATATGCCTATAAGGCCAAACCGGAACGCCGTCAGGCGCTGGAGCAGCAGGATCAGTTCCTGCTGAATGCGCAATACCAGATGTATCTGTTTCAGAAAAAGTAAGTGTTTAGTCCTAAAAAAGCCCTCAGTTGAGTAATGCCAGTCAGTTAAGAGATTGACTGGCTTTTTCTTGGGTATTTTTGAGGTTTTCCTTTTACAACTCTTGGGTAACTCCTCATCCGTCTCTCAGGTAAAACATATCTATCAGATTTCTCCATTAAACTTTCCAGATGTTTGGGTAGATTACCTGCAGAAGCCAAAGAGTCGAATCTGAGTAAATTAAGAAGGGCAATAGATGCAATATGAAAACTGATCCTCAACGGGCTTACTTTG
>NZ_VPBA01000029.1:0-45834 GCF_013418945.1 Acinetobacter sp. YH12112
ATATTACTCTCTATTTTTAGAAAGTCAACATGCAATGTTGATTTTATTTCTAAACTTACCACCTAAACCAGAACTCAACCATTTTAGCTAAATCCTTGTTTATCAACAAGTTTTTATCAACATCACCACCAATGGATGTGCATTATAGGCGAAATATTTACGCTTGCAAGCCCTTTGATAAAAAAATTTAATCATCCGATTATTTTTTATTCATTTTACCTTTTTTAGCTATAAATTTCGGCCAAAAGTGTTTAAATACTCTCTTAAAATGTGCGCTGGGTCGAATGACCCTGCTTTCTCTTTTTTGCTTTCAGTATTCAAAGCACTAGGATCTTTTATGCGTCAACAACAATATGTATGGATTAGCCTGCTGACTTTAGGGATAGCCTCCCCTGCTTTTGCCAATGAATCTGCAGTAGACAGTTCTACCCGCACCACAGCAGAAGCAGACTCATCTGCAGCAACCAGCAAAGCCCCTTCACGCTTTGAATCCTTAAAAGAGCTGAAAAATATTAAAGCACAAGATTTGAAAGTGAATGCCAATGCCGCACAACCGGAAAGTGTTAAAGATCCACTACAACCTTTAAACCGTCAGGTCTATGCCTTAAATGATGTGTTAGACCGCAATATCGCCCGTCCGCTGGCTGTGCAATATACAGAAAAAGTTCCTGGCGATGTGCGTGGTTCTTATCGTAACTTCCGTAAAAACCTGGGTGAACCATGGAATGCAGTAAACCAGCTGATTCAGGGCCGTCCGCTCAGAGCAGCAAAAACGCTGGGCCGTTTTACTGTAAATACCATCACCACTTTAGGTCTGGCTGATCCGGCCCGTCGTTTGGGAATGGAAACCGAAGATGAAGATTTTGGCACCACTTTAGGCTATTTCGGGGTGCCGTCTGGCCCGTATCTGGTTTTGCCGATTATTGGCCCAAGTACCTTCCGTGATGGTTTTAGCCGTCTGGTTGACAGTCAGGCCCGTCCACAAAAATACATTCTAGAAGATCATGATGGACTGTACTGGACCGAGCAGGCTTTACGCGGCATTGATGCCCGTTCCCAGATTCTGGATGTAGAACAGGTGTTACAAGGGGATCGCTATGCCGCTATTCGTGATATTTACCTGCAGCGTAAAAACTTTGAAATTGCCGAGAAAAAAGGCTTAGAGGCCGAGAGCATTTCATTTATTGAAGATGTCGAAGACGACTACATCGAAGATGAAGAAAACTTTGATTCAGTTGCACCGCTCACTGAATAATTTGTAATACTTCTTTCTGGCGGGAAGTTCAACTTCCCCTAGTAATTCATTGATTGTTATAGTACATCTATCCCCTAAAGCGCATAGGATTATATTCTACATTTATGTATTTCATTCAGCCCACACGTGATATTCCCTATCTAGATCAGGTGATTGACACACTGCCCAGTGTGCAAATGATTCGCATAGATGACATCGACCTATATGATCAGACCATCATTGCCATTGCCGATGTGCAGGATTATTTAACCCATCGCTGGAATTTACCGACCATTGTTTTGGGCTTTGAAGATGAAGGGCTGGCCCTATCGCAAGCCTGGGAGCAAGGTGCTTTAGCCGGCTGGATCTGGAGCAAACTGCCGACAGAACCGCAGCAGGCCCTGCTTAAAATTGATGCGCAATATAAACGCAATCAGGACAGCCGTGATTTACCCTCGGCTGCAGAGTTACAAAAACGTTTACTGCCAAACCCAATTGAACTGGTCAATTATGAAATTGAAACCCTGTTTCAACCTTCCGCCTATTTATCTGGCGACTGGTTCGATTACTGGAAAATTAGTGACAAAGAGCTGATTTTTTATCTGGCCGATGTGTCTGGCCATGGGGTAACCAGCAGTTTATTAACGTCATGGATGGCGGCTTTTCATGGTCGTTCCAAAACCCCGCGCGAGTTACTGAAAAAACTCAACGGGATGCTGGTACAGGAAAATATTGAAAAGCATATCACCATGATTAGCGGGATTTTAAACCTGGAAACCCATCAGCTGCGCTGGTCCAGTGCCGGACATTATCCGCCTGCGATTATCTTTGAACCGAATCAGCCACCGAAAATTTTAAACACCAGCAGCTTCCCTTTGGGTCTGACCGAAGACCTGGAAGTAGAAGAATATGAATGCGTGCTGTCACGTCAGGCGCGCTTTATTATCTGTTCAGATGGTGCGCTTGAACCTTATGTCGGCGGACTCAATGAACAGTTTGAACAACTGGTCTATCACTTGCAGAATCAGTCCTTTAAAGCGCCAGAACACGTGGCCGATGATATTGCCATCCTCAGTTTGTGCCGACTGAATTAATCACTTAATCAACCACTTAAAACCATCCTTAGACTTATGTCCATAGCAGACACTTGAGTCTGTGGTGTCCCTATGGGATAATTTTATCTATCCTTCTCTGCAAATGGCATTTATATGTCAACAGGTCATGTTGAATACGCAAGTTTGGATGGAACGCATATTTTCAAGCTGATCGGCGAAGTGCGTGCCCAATCTTGTATCAGTTTAGACAAACTACTCAGTAAAATTGAACAGCAAACCAATGTGGTCGGCGCCATTGTCGATTTAACTCAAACCACATTTATTGACAGTACTGTTTTGGGTGTTTTGGCAAAACTTGGGCTGAAACTTAAACAGGTACATCAGATTCAGACGGTCATGCTGTCGACCAATCCGGACATCACCACACTGGCCAATAGCATGGGCTTGGGACAGGTGTTTGTGATTCTGAATTACTGTGGCGATCCGAGTGTCTGCACCCGTGCCCTGATTGAAGAGCATGTGACGCATAGCAATATGCTCTCGACCGTACTGGATGCCCACAAAACCCTGATGAAACTCAACGACAGCAACCAGAATATGTTTGAACCCCTGGTCAAACAGCTACAAAAAGAACAGGACAACTTGGAACAGGTGTCTAATCAGCAAAACGTATAATTTTCAGTTTGGGAGAATGCCTGCATGACTTTCGTTTCTGTTGCACAGATGAACTCGCAAAATGATATTGAAGCCAATTTCAACACAGTCGAGCAGCTGATTCAGCAGAGTAAAGCCGCCGGCAGTGAACTGCTGGTTCTTCCTGAAAATTTTATCTGTTTTGCTGCCGGCAAGCAGCGCGAAACTGCAGCCCAGTTTGAATCTATTCAACAACGTCTGGAACAACTGGCCCATCAGCATCAAATCTGGCTGGTGGCGGGTACCCTGCCGTGTCCATTCCGCCCGGATGGTTCAGTCATTGAAGATGGCCGGGTACGTACTGTCAGCCTGTGTATCAGTCCGGAAAAAACCGAAGCCCGTTATGACAAGATTCACCTGTTTGATGTACAGGTGGGTGATGCCGTCGGGGGTTATCAGGAATCCAAATTCTTTGAACCGGGCCAAGACGTTGTGGTGGCCAAAACCCCATTTGGCAATATTGGCCTGATGGTCTGCTATGACCTACGTTTCCCGGAACTGGCGCTAAAACTGCGTGCACAAGGCGCCAATCTTCTGACAGCACCTTCTGCTTTTACCTACACCACTGGCCAGATGCACTGGCAGCTGCTGCTACAAGCACGTGCCATGGACAGTCAGTGTCAGGTTTTAGGTGCTGCCCAGCAAGGCTGGCACGGCGAAAAACGTCAAACCTGGGGTCATTCTGGTGCGACCAATTCCCGTGGACAATTACTGGCCATGGTGCAGGACGAAGGCGCGCAACTGATTACAGTCGAATTTGACCTGAAAGAACAGCAACAGGTACGCGAGTCAATGCCTTTAATGCAGCATCGCGTGTTAGTCAATTATTAAGTCTTTCCATTAATCTCACTAATATTGTGATCGACGTAGGCTTGTAACTCAAATATAATAATGATTCTTATTTTCAACAAAAAATTATCCTGATGTTTAAAAGCGTGATCACCAGTCTGGGGCTACTGTGCTCAACACTGGCCTTGGCCGAGCTGAGTATTTCTGAAAAAATGCGTCCTGTGGTTTATTCTCAGGTCAATCCGGAGATGGCACGTCTGCCAGTTCCAGCCACACCGAATCAGATGAATCTTCCGGCCTTTGGACAGGGACTGATTGGCTGGGGCAGCGGCCCGGAAGGTGCGCAAGCGCGTTTAGATTCCATCACAGCTGCCGATGTGCATCAGATGCAAATTCAAGGTTTAACCCTGGAGATGGTGCAGGCCTGGCAGGCATTTTATACTCATGAAAGCCAGCGCAATCCCGGCAATCCGACAGCACCCTTACGCGCCCTCTTAATGCAAAAAATCGTCAGCCTGTGGTAGGGACTGACGATTTTTTTAAACAGGCTCTACAGCTCTGCTAGTCTGCCGCTTCATTGGTGACACGTAACACTTCTTCGACTGTGGTTTTACCGGCCAGTACTTTACGCAAACCATCTTCACGAATCGAACCAGATTGCTGGCGCGCATAGTTTTCCAGTTCATACTCTGCAGCATTGCCATGAATCAGGCGGCGCATGTGATCATCTACCGGTACAATTTCATAAATGGCGGTCCTGCCAGTAAATCCGGTATGCGCACACTGCTCACAGCCTTTCGGTTTCGGCAGGCGCAACATGGTTTCACTGCTAACAGGTTTAAACAGTTCTTTTTCAAAGTCATCGGCATCATGCCAGGTGGCACAGTGCGAGCACAAGGTTCGGACCAGACGCTGCGCAATCACACCAATCAGGGAACTGGACAGCAGGAAAGGTTCAATGCCCATATCTTTTAAACGGGTTACGGCACCAATCGCAGTATTGGTGTGTAAGGTTGATAATACCAGATGACCAGTCAGCGAAGCCTGTACCGCAATTTCTGCAGTTTCCAGATCACGGATTTCCCCGACCATCACCACATCCGGGTCCTGACGCAGCATGGCTTTTAAAGCACGCGCGAAAGTCATATCGACCTTGGTGTTGACCTGAGTCTGCCCAATCCCTTCCAGCTGATATTCAATCGGGTCTTCAGCGGTCAGAATATTTTTCGAGCCATCATTCAGGTCCGATAGTGCTGCATACAAAGTCGTGGTTTTCCCCGAACCGGTTGGACCAGTCACCAAGATAATGCCATGCGGACGATGTACCAGCTGTTTTAGCCGGTCATAATCATTTTGCATCAGGCCCAAATGGGTCATGTTCAGCCGTCCGGCCTGTTTATCCAGCAGACGCATCACCACCCGTTCACCATGCGAAGATGGCAAGGTCGATACCCGCACATCGACTTCACGGCCCGCCAGTCGCAGCGAAATACGGCCATCTTGCGGAATGCGTTTTTCAGCAATATCCAGTTTGGCCATGACTTTAATCCGCGATACCAGTAACGGCGCCAGCTCACGACGCGGCTGTACAATTTCACGTAATTGTCCATCTACCCGCAAACGCACCGATAAGCGTTTTTCAAACGATTCAATATGAATATCCGACGCACCGACCCGAATGGCTTCGGACAGCAGTGCATTAATTAGCCGGACAATGGGCGCATCATCTTCCTGATCCATTAAATCTTCGGCTTCAGGCACCGAGTCGGCCAGACTGAGTAAATCCGGATGATCTTCCAGACCTGCCGCAACCTGTTGTGATTCCCCGGTATCGCCGGCAAAACTGCTGCTTAACAGCTGATGAAATTCCTGATCGGTACATAACTGGAACTGGGCCGGATGCCCGAGAAAACGGCGCGCCTCCTGAATAGCCAGCAGCGGCGTATTTTCACGGCGCACGATAAAAGCATGATCCCCCTCATAGCGAATTAGCACGCCATGGCGTTTTGCAAAACTATAGGGAATTTGTAATTGTTTAAGTACTTGCATCAGCGATTATAATAATGATGAAAAAATCTCATTTGAGTGTACTCTAAGCTTATGACAGCGTGAAGTCTGTTTTTATGGTTTTAAATTGAAAGGAAGACGCCCTTGCCGCATCCGAATGAATTACTGAATCATGATGAATTGCCCGATTTAAAATGGTGGGGCGAACACGAGTTTGAGCTGCATCAGCCCAAAGCCTGGCAATTTGGCTCCCTACTGTTTCGTTTAACACGCGGCATGCAGGAGTGGCGTCTGGAATATCATCGTCCGCAGGTGCAGTATGACTATGAACAGCAATGGCATCGCATCAATGACCCGAATTTTTCCTTTCCGCAGCCGGTGAAAATTGAACGCTACATGTTCAAATCGACCACCAACAAACTCCAGCTGATGCCGCGTCTGGCAGACCGTTCAGTGGTGATTAAACCGGTCGATCCAATTTATATTCCGGCTGGCCAGCGTGGGACACTGTACATTAGTACCCCGTTATGGATTGCCGGCTTTGTCGATGGCCAGCGCGAGCCGATTTTTGATTTGCCGGTGATTTTGCCCAAAGATACCTGGTTTGGACCGAATCACCGTTATGGCGAAATCTGTTATGCCACCGCGGTGGATGGCCGGACCGAGCTGCACCAGCTACGCCCGCGCGCTTTTCGTGCCATTACGCCTATCGAGTTTCATAATATCAGCAACCAGCAATTGCGCTTTGACCGGATGAATGTACCGGTGCCGGCACTGCCGCTATTTTTTAGTGAAAGTACCGGACGTTTATGGACCTCCCAAATTAAAGTCTTGCACGAAGGCTCTGACCGGCCACCACGGGTACGAATTGAAAACCGTACCCCACCGCATGCCGGTGAAGTGATTTATGTGCATCCGCCACGTGAAACCGCGGGGGCGTTATTTAATATGTTTGATTCATTCTTCTAGGGAGTAGACATGGCCGATTCCAATATCCCTAAAGAAATTACCAATAGCCTGAAAGGGATTTTCACCAATATCAACACCGAGCGCCTGACTGAAATTCTGGTGGCGCTGGTGCTGTGCTTCTTAGGCTTTCTGGTGGCGCGTTTTGTCTCTAATGCCTTTATCCGCACCATTGGGAAACGCTTTAATGCGCATCAGAGTCTGGTCTGGCGTCGCGGGATTTTCTACTTTATTTTCCTGATTTTTGTGATGGCCAGCCTGAAAGAAGCCGGCTTTAAACTTAGTGTCTTCCTGGGTGCAGCCGGTATCTTAACCGTGGCGTTGGGTTTCGCCTCACAAACCTCGGCTTCCAACCTGATCAGCGGTCTGTTCCTGATTGGTGAAGGTTCCTTTGAAGTGGGTGACACTATCCAGATTACCCTCATTCGTGGTCATACCGTAGAAGGTGAAGTGATTTCGATTGACCTGCTCTCGGTGAAACTGCTCACCCAGGACAACGTGTATGTGCGTTTACCGAACGAACAGCTGATTCGGGCGCCAGTACACAACCTGTCCAAATTCCCGATCCGGCGGATTCCAATTACTTTGGCCATTAATTTCCATGAAGATATTATCAAGGTGCGTGAAGTGCTGCTGGATGTGGCCAATAAATATCCATTGGTGCTGGCCGATCCGAAACCTGCGGTGACAGTAACTGCCTTCCGAGAATCCTCAATTGAACTGCTGTTTGCGATCTGGTGCCAGCAGGAAAATTTCCTGCGAGTACGTGATGAAATGCAGGAACGGATTCGTAATGGCTTTGTCGATAACCAGATTGAAATTCCGGTACCGAAAATGGGCTTTGTCGATCATCCGCTGTCCCGACCGCTGGAAAATGCAGAGATTGATCAATATGCCAATGAAAAAGCCCTGAAACGTGAACCGGATGTAAAATAAACTTTGTAATATTAGCCTTCTCCACCAAGAGAAGGCTTTTTCTATTCAGAGGGTGAGCGTTCAACCGGTTGTTCTGGATCGGGCATTGGCGCAATATAGGCAATGATCAGCATCACCGCACCGGCGGCTAAAAAGGAAATGACCCGGGTTAAAGTGCCAATATGCGACAGATCAAACAGCACCAGCTTTAAGCTGACAATCACCAGAATACTGCCGCCCAGGACCCAGACCGAACGCAGCTGTTTGCGGCTGGCCCAGCTCATGGTAACAAATGCTAGGCTAACCCAAAGTAAAGTCAAACTCAGTTGTACCGTGCCATTACGCCACAGCGCCAGTTCATTCAGCGGCGTCCCCAAATACACATGCAAGCCACGCAGCACAATATAGCTACTCAGCCACAATAAACTCAGCACCATCAACACTGCAGCCATGCTGCGGTCCAGCCCGGCCTTAACCTGTAACGACAGCATCCATAAAAAGCCGACCAGCATGGCGATGCTGACCAGATCAAAAGGATTTAAGATGGGCAGCAGATAGCCATGAAACGCCTGCTGGCTTAACAGCTGCGAACAGATCATCCAGGCCAGCATCAACAGCAAACTGCTTCGGGCCTGCCAGAACATCTGCCATTCGGGCTGTGCCTGCCAGTAACACCAGCCGCAAAACAGCAGCGGCAAAATCACCATACTAATATACGGCTGCTGCGGTAATAAAGTCAGACTGGTCAGTAGCAGACTGAGTAAAGTACCGGCACTGACCCATTCCTTTTCGGTTCGCACACCCAAAAGTGGCCTCAACCAGAGCAGGCTGAGGATGATGCCAGCTCCGGCAAAGAACAGCCGCTCATTGAAAGATGCCCAGACAATACTGCCCTGTTGCATCCGCAGCATGACAATTCCTGCCGCAAACAGCAGCAAGGGAACCAAGCCCGACCATTTGCTGAATAGCCAGGCCACCCCGGCCTGACGGCGTAACAGGATTTCATTCACAACCCAATAGGCCAGACCTAGAGTCAACAAGCTCAGCACCGCACTCAGCTCGCCGGACCATTCATCCTGGAGCAGCACCAGCAACATGGTGGTCGCCAGCAACATCAGCAGACATTGAAAGCCAATCATACTGCTACTAAGTTGTTGCTGAAATTGCAGCCGGCTATTGGACAGCAATACCACGCCCACATAGCTCAGGCACAGCACCCAGAACATGGCGCGTGGAAATACAATCAGCTCCACCAGATAATACAGACTCGACAGTCCCGCCACGACCAGCAGGCCCATGGCCAGATACAGACTGATTTTGGACTGCCGCACCAGCCCCAACAGGAAAATCAGCAGGCCTTCAATGGCCCAGCCCATAACACTTTTTTCAGCTGGTAATAAAATCGGCGGAATTAAGGCCAGAAAAATTAAGGTCAGGCTTAAATAGCTGTGCGCAATTAGCTGTACCGTTTGATGGTGTCTGGACAATCGGTACAACACGGCGAACAGCAGTGCAAACAGCAGACTAAGCCCTGCCTGCCAGGCCGTGTCCTGAAAATGCATCACATATAAACCACTATAGGCCAGCAATGGAGCAGCAAAAATCAGCCCGATATCCAGCGCCGGCTTGAGCTTAAACTTGTCTAAGTCCTGCTGTGCCAATAACTGGCTAAAGCGGAAACCCAGCCAGATAAAGATAGCGGCATGTGCCAGAATCAGTACGGTCATCAGGTCACGGTCAGTATCGCTACCATGCACGAAGGCATAGCTGCCACCGACCAGCACGGTCATTAAAAAGGCAATCTGATTCAGAAACTTCCATGGCCGCAGGCTGCTGAGCACGGCCACCGCAATATTAATCACCAGATAATAGCCAATAAATTCAGGCGCAGTTGCATCACGCACCGGTAAGGTAAATGGTGCAAGATAGGCCATCACCATGGCCATTAACGCCAGTTCAACCGACTGCTGTCTTAAACTCAGCCATAACGTCAGGGCCATTAGCAGCAGAAAACAGCCACTGGCAATCAGCAAGTTTGGAATCACCGCATTGTAATAGGCAAAGAATAAGGTCAGACACAAGGCCGCCAGCCCGAGCCCTTCCAGCCCCAGAGCAAAACTGCGATTGCGCTGTTGCAGGCGATAACCCAGTCCGGTCACGGCAGCACTGCTCAGCGCGACCATGGCCAGTTTGGTGGCCAGGCTCAGCTGCCAATGTTCCGTGGCAAAACGCAGCAGCAGAATAATGCCGATCACCAGAATAGAAATCGCGGTTTTCAGCACCGGATTACCGTCAAAAATCCAGTGTTTGATTTGCTGGACTAAATTGGGAGCAGGCACTGGCGTAGCTTCAGCTGTTGCACTAAACGGTAAAGGCGGTATGTCCGGCTGTACCGAAGAAGCCGGCTGCGGCAAAAAATGCTGGGCCTGTTGAATGTGGCCCAAATACTGTTCCAGACGCCGCAGCCAGCGCAGAAAAAAGAAAATCCAGGCCGCAGCGCCAGCAGCAATCATCCAGCCCCAATCCAGCAGCCCACCGACCACGGCAATAATCGAGGAGAGATACAGCGGCACTTTGGAGGTGGCACGAAATGCAATTAACCTTTGTTCGCCTAGCGCCTGGGCCGGTTGCTGAATAGCATCGACATAGTGCATGACACTCATCAGCAGTGCAAAACCACAGACATAGGTCAGCAGTGGAAATGATAAAAACCACGCGCTGATGGCGACAATCATCAGGCTCATCAACCAGATCATGCGGATTTCGCTCTGCCCTCTCAGCATCTTGTTTTATTCCTTTATTAATTGTGCTGATCATACAACAACTTGCACAGTGCTTATTTTATATTCATCAGATATTCGGTAACCTGCATATACAATCATCACTCAGCGTGCGTGTGTAAAATCACGTACAATAAACAGGTTTTTTGGATTAGGAAACTTTCAATGCCACCATTTGTCTTGGTCGATGGGTCTTATTTTTTATTTCGTGCGTTTCACGCCTTACCCCCTTTAACCACGTCAACCGGTATACATACCAACGCCATCCGTGGGGCAATTTCCGCAATCCAGAAACTGATGCGCCGTACCCAGCCCACCCATATGGCGGTGATTTTTGATACCCCGGAACCAACCTTCCGTCACGAACTGTCACCCATTTATAAAGGTGACCGTCCAAGTATGCCAGATGAACTGTCACAGCAGATTCCTTATTTACACGCCTTAATTCGCGCACTGGGGATTCCTCTTTATATGCTGCCGGGTGCCGAAGCCGACGATATTATTGGCACGCTGGCCAAACGCGCCGAAGCCGAAGGTCATCAGGTGTTAATTTCCACCGGCGACAAAGACATGGCTCAGCTGGTGACCGACAAAGTTACGCTGGAAGACAGCTTCAAAGAAAAGCCAATGGATGTGCAGGGTGTCTTTGAGAAATTTGGCGTCTGGCCGAATCAGATTGTTGATTATCTGACCCTGATGGGCGATGCCTCGGACGGGATTATGGGTGTTCCGGGCGTGGGTGCTAAAACTGCCGCCAAACTGCTGACTGAATACGGCTCTTTAGGCGGAATTCTAGAAAATGTCGACAAAATTAAAGGTCGCGTTGGCCAGAATATTAAAGACAATGTCGATGGTATTGCCATTGATCATCAACTGGCCAGTATTGTCTGTGATCTGGACATGGGCCTGACCTTTGCAGACCTGAAACTGTGCGATCCAAATACCGAAGAATTGCGCCGCCTGTATACCGAACTGGAGTTCCGGAACCAGCTGCAGTCGCTCGATCATCCGAACAACCCGAACAGCAACAGCTACAAACAGGTCAGCCAGGCCATTAGCCAAACCCCAGCGGCCGCAGAAGTCGCTACTGAAGATCAGGCCCAGCTCAGCAGCAGTGAAGACCAGCTAGGTGAAGCCACCTATCATACGGTGTTAAGCCCGGCAGACTGGGATGCGCTATTCCAGCGTTTAAGCACCGCCACACGTTTTGCCTTTGATACCGAAACCACCAGCCTAGATTATCGGATTGCCCAGATTGTCGGCTTCTCGGTGGCTTTTGATGCTACGGAAGCCTTCTATGTGCCTTTGGCGCATGACTATGCCGGCGCACCGGAACAGTTAAACCGTGAAGCGGTGCTGGCGCAGATCAAACCGATTCTGGAAAATCCAGCGGTTGAAAAAATTGGCCATCATTTAAAATATGATGCGCATGTGCTGGAAAACCACGGCATTCACTTACAGGGCTGGTATTTTGACACCATGCTGGCCTCGTATGTCTTAAATTCTGTCGCCACCCGTCATGGGATGGATGATGTGGCACGTTTGTATTTAAGTCACCTGACCACCACCTATGAACAGATTGCCGGTAAAGGCGCCAAACAGAAAACCTTTAACCAGATCGAGATTGAAACAGCTGCGCATTATGCCGCCGAAGATGCACATGTGACGTATCGCCTGTATGAAGTGCTGAATGAAAAGTTACAGCGTCATCCGGAACTAAGCAATCTGCTGCATCATATTGAAATGCCGGTAGCACGCGTGCTAACCCAGATGGAAGAAAACGGCATCAAGCTGGATCTGAATTTCCTGGATCAACTAGGAGTAGAATTCTCCAATACCATGCTGCAACTGGAACAGCAGATTATTGAACTGGCCGGCCAGCCGTTTAATGTCAGCTCGCCAAAACAGGTTGGCGAAATCCTGTTTGAAAAACTGGGCATCAAAGGCGGCAAGAAAACTGCCACCGGCCAATACAGCACCAGTGAAAGCATTCTAGAAAAGATTGAGCACCCGATTGCCAGCCTGATTGTGGAATATCGCGGTCTGTCGAAACTGAAAAGTACCTATACCGATGGCTTGCAAAAACAGGCCAACAGCAGCAGCCATCGCGTGCATACCAGTTATCATCAGGCCCTCACCGCGACCGGCCGTCTGTCTTCCACCGATCCGAATCTGCAAAATATTCCGGTACGTATGGATATTGGCCGTCAAATTCGTAAAGCCTTTATTGCACCAGAAGGCCGCGTATTACTGGCTGCCGACTATTCGCAAATTGAACTGCGTTTAATGGCGCATTTCTCGCAAGATGACGCGCTGGTTGATGCCTTCAATCATGGTCAGGATGTACACCGCCGTACCGCAGCAGAAGTGTTGAATATTGCCCTGGAAGATGTCACGCCAGATCAGCGCCGCCAGGCCAAAGCGGTTAACTTCGGCCTGTTATATGGTATGTCCGAATTTGGTCTGATCCGTCAATTGGGCTTTACCCGGGAAGAATCGCAGAACTATATCAAGCAATACTTCCAGCGTTATCCGGGCATTTATGAATATATGCAGCGCACCCGTCAGGTGGCTCTGGAACAAGGCTTTGTTGAAACCCTGACCGGCCGCCGTTTATATACCCCGGATATTGATGCCCGTAACATGATGGTGCGTAAAGCAGCAGAACGTGCAGCAATTAATGCGCCCTTACAAGGCTCTGCGGCAGATATTATTAAAATGGCCATGGTGGAGGTAGATAAAATGCTGCCACGCCATCAGGCCAAAATGCTGCTACAGGTGCACGATGAACTGGTGTTTGAAGTCGATGCCAATGTCGCCGATGAACTGGCACCCAAACTGGCCGAAGTGATGCAGTCGGTGATTGAACTGTCTGTTCCGCTAGTGGTTGAAGTGGGCAAAGGCCAGAACTGGGATGAAGCACACTAAAGTCTTTCCACCTTCCTCCTCGGAGGAAGGCTGGGCTGAAGGTCATTTGCCTCTTGGGCGAAATATCAAGGTCTTCACCTCAAAACTTGAGCCATAAAAAAGGACTCAATTGAGTCCTTTTTTTCTTGAGCTGAATTTATTAGAAGCCGGTCAGCAAAACAATCGCCACCTGGTTCATCAGAATTTCAGCAATATACAAGGCCAGAAATGCCAGAATTGGAGACAGGTCAATCATGCCCATATTCGGCATGATCCGGCGAAACGGTGCCAGCAAGGGTTCTGCCAGCTCCTGCATCACTTCAATATAAGGCCCGCGTGACTGGGTAAACATCACTACCCAGCTTAAAATAATGGTGGCAAAAATCAGGTAACGACAGAAACGTAGCAGGTCCTGAATCATGGTCACAAAGGTGAGAATCAGCAGATGTACCGGGCCATTAGGCATCGCCCCGTTTAAATACATCATGCCGTAATTTTTCAGCAGATAAAGCACCACCAGCAGCGCCAATGCCGCCAGATTCACCCGGCCTTTTGCCACGGTCGGGAAAATACGGCTAAATACATCTACAATTTTCGTGGCCTTGATCGTAGACAACACCACCGGATTATAAGGACTCACCGCAGCCAGCTGCATGAGAAAACGGAAGAAGACGAGCAAAATCGCTACGTTAATGATGATGCCAAAAATTAGCGCAGAATTTGCACCCATACTTGAACGTTCCTAAAATTAAATACTTTATTTAATGCTGTCACTCAGCTCGGCAGCCAGTTCCTGACTGCGTGTTTTGGCAGCCGCCAACGCCGCCTGAATATTCTGCGACACTTGCGCACGGTCAAACACTTCCAACGCTGCCTGCGTGGTCCCGTTTGGAGAGGTCACGTTTTTACGCAGCTCTGCCGGGGTATTGGAACTGGTAATTGCCATTTGTGCCGCACCCAACGCAGTTTGCAAGGTTAAAGCCGTTGCCACTTTTTCATCCAGGCCCAAATTTTTGCCGGCACGAATCATACTTTCCATCATATAGAAAAAGTAAGCCGGGCCAGAACCGGATACTGCCGTGACTGCATCAATTTGCGCTTCAGAGTTTACCCAAATTGTTAAACCCGTGGCAGCCAAAACCTGACTTGCCAATTCACGGTCTTTGCTATCGACCGCATCATGCGCATATAAACCATGCGCACCAGTTTGTACCAGCGCCGGGGTATTTGGCATCACCCGTACCACACGGTCGGTATCGAGCAATGCCGAAATGGTAGCAATTTCTGCACCAGCAACAATCGAAATCACCAGTTTGCCTTCAAACTGCCCTTTTAGCGGTTGCAGCACGCTGGCCAGTACCTGCGGTTTGACCGCGAACACCACAATATCGGCATCACGAATGGCAGCCTGGTTGTCTTCGGTCACATGTACATCTTTTTCTTCCAGCAACAAACGGATTTTTTCGACCGGATCAGCAACTGTAATACGCGTTGAAGGCATGCCACGTGCAATCAGACCGCCAATTAAGGCCTGCGCCATATTTCCGCCACCAATAAAACTAATATTACAATTTAACACTGCACTCATGATTCACACTCTTGGTTGAGTTCTTTATAGTTAAGAGATTAAAGTCGGTTGCCAGCCATCCGGTTCGCAATAGGCAGAATCTGCCAGCCAAAACCCTTTTGGCGTGAAAACCCCTAGCATAACATTATCTCTGCTTAATATTTGAATTGTATGACGCTTCCAAGGAAAAATTTGTGCCTGTTGTATCGCCTTTTTTAATGGCCAGGCCCCGACACGTCCATGAAGATGGATTTTTTCTCCGCCCACTCGCGTACTTAAAGTCAATTCTTGTTGGAGTAATGCAAAAGACAAACCAACCTGATGCGGTGCATTCAACTGAAACTGTCCGGCTGGTAAATCTAGGGTTTGCCCCAACTGGCAGCACACTGGTTCCCGCGCAGGGATGGCCTGTTGACTGGCCAAATATTCCAGCTGGGGCAGACGGTAAATGACATTTTGATAGCGCACATAATAAAAGCCATTGCAATGCAAAGCTGCTTGCGCATCGGCCCGGGCCTGAATCACTTCCTGCTGAATGCGCTGCACCATGTCAAAACTTGGCCGGTACTGGCTGTCCCCTTTCATCCAGAATGACAGTAACTGGCGTTGCCGTGCCTCGGACAATTGCTGAATACGGTGTAAATCCAGATGCTCGGCATCGCCACAGTTGGCCAAATCCTGCAGCAATACTTCGGTCAGAATCTGCTCGGCATCCTGCATCAGCTGGCTGCTGCGGCAAATGCTTTGCTGCATTTTGGGAAAGCGCGCGTTTAACAGCGGCCACAACTGTTCCCGGCACCAGGCCCGGTCGTAGTGAATATCCTGATTGGTCGGATCTTGAATATGTGGAATCGAAAGCTGCTGGCACCAGCTCTGAATCTGCTCACGCGATAAAGATAGCAATGGTCGCCAGATTGACAGCTCAGGACGAAAATCGAAAGTTTTCATGGCGGCAAGACCAGGAATTCCAGCACCGGAAAACAGGCGCAATAACACCGTTTCCGCCTGATCCTGCTGATGATGGGCCAGTACCAATATCTCGTTGGTTTGAATATGCTGCTGAAATGCCTGATAACGTGCGGCGCGCGCCTGCTGTTCCAGATTGCCTTCGGCGACCTGTACCGCTTGAATGATGCAGGGAATATTGAAGGTCTGACAATACTTCTGGACAAATTTGCCCCAGGCCTGGCTGGAAGGCTGTAATTGATGATCAATATAAATGGCCCGGACTTTTTCCGGGCATAAAAACGCCATCAGATGCAGCAGCAGCATAGAATCCATGCCGCCACTACATCCGATGAGAAAATGCGTATCTTCTGGAAAAGACTGAATCTGGGTTAAGACGCCAGTCCTAAATTGTCGCTGCCAAACTTCATCAAACGCTGGTAACGTGCTTCGCATCGTTCTTGTGCATCCATCGGTTGCAATTCTTCTAGAGCCTGTTTTAACACGGCTTTTAAATCTTGCATGACTTTTTCTGGTTGCAAGTGAGCACCCTCACCTTCATCAACCACATATTCAACAATACCCATCTGCTGTAATTTTTCAGCAGTCAGTGCCAATGCTTCACTTGCCTGTTCTGCTTTTTCTGCAGTTTTCCACAAAATAGATGCACAGCCTTCTGGAGAAATCACTGAATAAATACTGTGAGATAACATCACCACACGGTCCGCCACACCAATACCCAAGGCACCGCCTGAACCTCCTTCACCTAAAACTGTTGCCACGACCGGCACTTTCAGGTTCGATAATTGAGCAAGACTGGTAGCAATCGCTTCCGCCTGACCACGTTCTTCTGCACCCACCCCCGGATAAGCCCCCATGGTGTCAATAAAGGTAAAGACCGGCAGCTTGAAACGTTCTGCCATATCCAGCAAACGCTGTGCCTTACGGTAACCTTCCGGGTTACTCATGCCGAAATTGTGCTGCAATTTTTCGCGGGTACTGCGACCACGATGCTGGCCCACGACCATGACCGGCTGACCATCGAAGCGTGCCAAGCCACCCACCATTGCACCATCATCACCAAATAAACGGTCGCCGTGCAACGCATCAAATTCAGTGAAAATTTCGCCTACATAGTCCAGGAATTGCGGACGCTCTGGATGTCGTGCAATTTGGACCGTTGTCCATGCTTTTGATTGAGCAGCTTTATTTTTCATAAGTCGACTGTTATCCCTAAATTAACCAAAACGTTAATCGACAAATTGTTCCGAATGAATTTTTAATTCAATGTCCCAATTCTTGAACTGCACTTGTTCATCGTGCAATTCAGCGACAAGCAATGGCCATTGTTTAGCATCACCCGAAACGCTGAGCTGCCATTGTTGCGCATTCTGAACACTCAATTCAATGGCAGGAAGCATCTGATCGCTGCGACTGTGATTGACTAAAACTGCTAGGCGCAGCAGCAGACATAAATGCATTAATTTATGGCCACCGACCTTGTTGACATCAATTTTATCGTCCTGACGCAGCTTGCGGCGATGGTGCGCAACCAGATGCGACAGATGGTTTTGATCAATTTGTGAAAAGCCCGGAATATCCGAATGTTGTAATAAATAAGCACCATGACGATGATAGCCACCATGACTGATCGCCAGACCAATTTCATGTAAATAGGCCGCGCGGCGCAGTAAATCACTGTCATCGCTGGTCAATTTCAGCTCCGCGGCTACGCCTTCAAACAGGTGCTGCGCGGTTTTGACCACACGTTCTGCCTGTTTCGGATCGGCGTTATAACGGCCCATCAGCGCCTGCACACTGCGGTCTCGGATATCTTCATGCTGGAAACGGCCCAGCAGGTCATACATTACGCCTTCACGTAAGGCACCATCGGAATAAACCAGTTTATCAATATCTAAAATATCAAAAACTGCATATAAAATCGCAATCCCGGCTGGCAAAACTGCTCGTCGATCTTCTTTTAAACCGTCAAAGTCCATTTCAGAGACATGCTTGTATTTAAGCAGTTTATCTTTGAGTTTTTCCAGGCCCTCACGGGTCAGATTTTCCTGCGCATTGCTCCAGCCCATATTCACGGTAATCTGGCGGCAGGCTTTAATGGTGCCACTTGAGCCTACTACGGTATCCCAGCCGGCATTTTTATAAGTATTGGCAATGGTGGATAATTCTTTGCGTGCGGCAAACACGGCTTTGTCAAAACTTTTATGGTTAATTTCACCTTTGGCGAAAAAGGCTTTGGTATAGGCCACACAGCCCATCTGTAAAGATTCGGTATGAATAGGTTCGAATTCTTCACCAATAATCAGCTCGGTTGAACCACCGCCAATATCAATCACCAGGCGGCGACCACTGTTTTCCATGGTGTGCGACACGCCCAGATAAATTAAGCGGGCTTCTTCACGACCGGCAATAATTTCAATGGGTTTTGGCAAGATTTCTGCGGCTTTTTGAATAAATTCATGTCCGTTTTTGGCCTGACGCAAGGCGTTGGTGGCAACAATACGTAAACGGTTCGGCTGTACAGCGCTTAAACGTCCGACAAAGCGTGCCAAACAGGCTAAACCGCGCTGCTGTGCGGCTTCGGTTAAATTTTTATTCTCATCTAAACCAGCGGCAAGCTGTACTTTTTCTGACATTGATGCCACTTTTTTTACTTCACCATGATCCACACGGGCAATGGCCAGGTGGAAGCTGTTCGACCCCATATCGATGGCTGCAAGTAACTCTTCATCAATTAAAAAATCAGACATTCTTCAAACAAACCTATACAGAATTGTGCCTAGAGTAATTCACATACATGCAATTTAAAAGCCATTTGTGCGCACATTTCGATGAGTATTTAAATTTTCGGCAGATGTGACAATTGTGTGACACGATCATCAGCATCGTGAGCATCAATTAGACAAATTCACAGGAAAGATCGAAAATTTACATATTCCTCTACATTGTTCTAGATGGCTATGTAATACTAATAAATATAGCTATCTATACAAAAATTCATTTGGAGCACATTCCATGTCTGGCAACATCGTAAACACAACGGATGCAAACTTCGAAGCAGACGTTCTTCAATCTGAAACACCTGTATTGGTTGACTTCTGGGCGGGCTGGTGTGCGCCTTGTAAGGCAATTGCGCCAGTACTTGAAGTTTTGGCGACTGAATATGAAGGCAAAGTTAAAATTGTGAAAGTTGACGTGACCGCTTGCGAACAAACTGCCGTGAACTACAACATCCGTAACATCCCTGCACTGTTGATGTTCAAAAATGGTGAAGTGGTTGCCCAGCAGATTGGTGCTGCACCAAAATCGAAACTGACTGCATTTATTGATGAAAACATCTAAATCCTGTCTGTTTAGAAAAATTAAAATACGCTATGTTTCATAGCGTATTTTTTTCGTCTATAAATTGACAAATCGGCGTTTCTCTCTTATATTGCTTGCTCAAGAAATAAAGGACTTCCCGTCCCGCCCGTTTCTTAAAAGACACAACACAAAAATGCCGCTCGGCAACAGAAATTGTTTTTTCACATTTTTCTCTGAAACAATTAATCAGTCCTCTGAATTGTTATTGTGCAAATACAATTGCGTTCGTTTTATTGCCTGCATGCGGTCAAATGTTGCTTCCCTTCCAACCTGTACCCCAGAATTTTTGATTCTATCTGATCACCTATGAATTTAACCGAACTCAAGAAAAAACCGATTGGCGAACTCATCAAGATTGCCGAGTTTATGGGCCTTGAAGGAATGGCTCGTAACCGTAAGCAAGACATTATTTTTGCCATCTTAAAACGTCATGCAATGAATGGCGAAGAGATTTTTGGTGATGGCGTGCTCGAAATTCTGTCAGATGGTTTTGGCTTCTTACGCTCTGCAGCAGGCTCTTATTTAGCCGGTCCTGACGATATCTATGTCAGCCCTTCGCAAATTCGTCGTTTTAACCTGCGTACCGGTGACACCATTACCGGCACCATTCGCCCACCAAAAGAAGGCGAACGTTATTTTGCCCTGTTAAAAGTTAACCAGATTAACTACGACACGCCAGAAAACTCGCGCAATAAAATCCTGTTTGAAAACCTGACCCCACTGTTCCCAACCGAACAACTGGTCATGGAACTTGGTAACGGTACCACTGAAGATTTAACCGCGCGTGTGGTTGACTTGGTTGCGCCAATTGGTAAAGGCCAGCGTTCAATTATTGTAGCGCCGCCAAAAGCTGGTAAAACCATGTTATTACAAAACATCGCCCAGTCGATTGTACGTAATAACCCGGAAGTATTCCTGATTGTTCTGCTGATTGACGAACGTCCGGAAGAAGTGACCGAAATGGAACGTACCGTGCGTGGTGAAGTGGTTGCCTCAACCTTTGATGAATCTCCAGCCCGTCACGTACAAGTGGCTGAAATGGTAATTGAAAAAGCCAAGCGTCTGGTAGAACACAAAAAAGATGTGGTGATTCTGCTTGACTCGATTACCCGTTTAGCGCGTGCCTATAACACCGTGGTGCCATCTTCAGGTAAAGTCCTGACTGGTGGTGTCGATGCTCACGCACTGGAACGTCCAAAGCGTTTCTTTGGTGCCGCACGTAATATTGAAGAAGGCGGCTCACTGACCATCATCTCAACCGCGTTAATTGAAACCGGCAGCAAGATGGATGAAGTGATTTACGAAGAATTCAAAGGTACCGGTAACCAGGAAATTACGCTTGATCGTCGTATTGCCGAAAAACGCGTGTTCCCTGCCATGAACATCAAGAAATCAGGTACCCGTCGTGAAGAGCGCCTGATGTCTGAAGACAACCTGCGTAAGGTCTGGATTCTGCGTAAGCTGCTGCATACCCAAGATGAACTGGCAGCCATGGAATTCCTGCTGGATCGTATGAAAGAAACCAAAACCAATGACGAGTTCTTTGATCATATGAAGCGTAAAGCCAGCAACTAAGATCAAAACTTTTTAAAAAGGCCATCGTATAACGATGGCTTTTTTATTTCGGTTGACCATCTTTACATAAAGATACAATTGGATGTTTTCTGTGTAAACTTATTTTTAAGTAAATGATTATAAATAAGTATTTCAAAAAAACCCTATAGTTTTTAATGATTTAAATCGCCTTTCGCCAATATAAACTGAACTCTTGATTGTTATTTTCTGTTAAAAAACAACGCATTTTAGGGCTTTTTTCGGCTTTTTTTAGAGCAAGCTAGTAGTAATTAAAAAAACTCAGTGATAGCATATTCGCAGACCAGTTAGACTGCTCCTGCGTTGTTAGTGCCTAACAAAATTAGGAATAATAAAAGCATATAACAGGCTAACGTCGGTTTTTTTTAATCTCAATTTTTTAGAGAGTGATGCCATGTTATTCAAAAAAATCGCTATTGCTGCTGCAGTTGCTACTACTTTAGCTTTCGTTGGTTGTGCTAAAAAAACTGAAGAAGCTGCTGCTGACGCTAACCAAGCTGCATCTGAAGCTGTTGTAGCTGCTTCTGAAGCTGAAGCTGCTGCTGACGCTGCTGCTGTTGAAGCTGCTTCTGGCGCTGATGCTGCTGTAGACGCTGCTGCTGATGCTGCTGACACTGCTGCTGCTGCTGCTGATGCTGCTACTGACGCTGCTGATGCTGCTGTTGACGCTGCTGCTTCTGAAGCTCAATAATCTTAGATTATTGACAAAAAGAGAGCCTTTTGGCTCTCTTTTTTATTGTCTGAATATTTCTTACAACATCTCATCATCACATACAAGGAACACGGTAATACCTGCCGTTAGAACCTCAGCCCTTACTTTTTTAGCGGCATAAAAAAAGCAGATCAATCGATCTGCTCATTTCCAACACGTTGGCGGAACTTCTGTCCGGCACGGAAGGTTACCACCCGGCGTGCAGAAATCGGAATTTCTTCACCCGTCTTCGGATTTCGGCCTGGACGTTGACGTTTATCACGCAACTCGAAGTTACCAAAACCTGAAAGTTTCACCTGCTCCCCAGAGATTAGCGCCTGGCTAATCTCATCGAAGAATAACTCGACCATTTGTTTCGCTTCACGACGGTTTAAACTCGTGAGCTCACTTAAATGATCAGCCATTTCTGCTTTTGTTAATGCTGTCATGAAGCCCTCAATGTCGCTTGATAAGTGTTTTCTAACACTTGTAGGATATTGTCCATACCTGATTTAATTTCAGCATCTTCAAGCGTACGTGTCGGATGTTGCCATAACAGTGCAAATGCCAATGAGCGTTTACCCGCTTCAACACCTTGACCAGTGTACACATCGAATAACCAGGTTGAATGCAGAAGCTCGCCGCCCGTTTGTTCGATAAGTTGCTGAATTTCGCTAACATTAATCTTATCACTAATTAAAAGCGCAATATCACGTCTTACCGACGGAAAACGTGATAATTCTGTAAAATTAGATACATAAGTTTGCAAAACAGCCTGCTGATCCAGTTCCGCCACCCAAGTAGTGCCTAAATCCAGTTCATTTTCCAGAGATGGATGCAGACGACCTAAATAACCAATTGACTGGCCATTGACCAGAATCTCTGCAGATTGGCCTGGATGCAACCAGCTACGCTCTGAACGTACGTATTCGACCTGTACACGACCTGCCGCCAGCAACTCTTCAACTTCACCTTTCAGGTCAAAGAAGTCCATAGCTTGTGGCTTGCCATGCCATGATTCTGCTGTTTTAGCACCCACCGCAATCATCGCCAGGGTTGGAATCTGTTTCAGGTCATGAATTGAAGTTGCATTCTGATAATCAAAACGTAAACCCAGTTCAAAGAAACGCACACGGCTTTGCTGACGGTTAATATTGTACTGTACGCAAGGAATCAGGCTCGACAGCAAGGTTGAACGCATCACCGCCAGATCGCTTGAAATCGGGTTCGCCAATGCCAGTGGGTTGACCGCTGCATTTAGCTGTTTTTCCAGTTTCAGGTCAGCAAAGCTAAAGCTGATTGCTTCCTGATAGCCCAAAGTCACTAGGGTTTGACGCAGCTGTGCCACTTCAAACTGATCCTGATACTTCGCCAGTTTGGTGTCAATCACCGGCAGGCTGATTTGAATATTGTCATAACCGTGAATACGCGCGACTTCTTCAATCAGGTCCTGGTAAATGGCCATGTCATAACGATGCGATGGCGGTACCACAGACCATTGGCCTTGCGCTTTTACCGTCACTTCACAACCCAAGCGTGTTAAAGCATCGGTAATAAAGTCTGAATCTACGCTATAACCCAGCAGCTGATCGACCTGTGCCTGTTCCAGTTCAATCGCGTCACGTGTTGGCAATACTGCTGCATTTTCTGCCACCGTAATTGGGCCAAACTCACCGCCTGCAAGCTCAGAAATTAACTGAGAGGCACGGTGCATGGCGATCAATGGCAGTTCAAAATCCACACCACGCTCATAACGCTGAGAGGCATCGGTATGCAGGCCAAAACGGCGCGCACGACCGGCAATATGCAGCGGTGCAAAGAAAGCAGATTCCAGGAAGATTTCAGTGGTTTCATCGGTAACCGATGAAGACAGACCACCCATGATGCCCGCAATCGCCAGTGCTTTTTCATCATCAGCAATCACCATGACATCGTCTTGCAGTTCTACTTCTTGTTCATTCAATAGAACAAGTTTTTCGCCCGCAGTCGCCTGACGCACCTGCACAGCACCTTGCACTTTTGCAGCATCAAAGGCATGGAGTGGTTGACCCAGTTCCATCAAGACATAGTTGGTAATATCAACCAGAATGCTGTGCTGACGGATACCCGAACGTGCCAATGCGCGCTCCATCCATTCAGGCGTCGCGGCTTTGGTGTTCACGTTCTTGATCACACGACCTAAATAACGTGGACAGCCTTCAGTCGATACAACCACTTTCTTTTCATCAGCAATGCTTGCAGCCACTTCTTGAATGTCAGGCGCAGTCACAGGCAGTTGGTTAATCACCCCAATTTCACGTGCGATCCCACGAATGCTGAAACAATCACCACGGTTTGGCGTGATGCTGATGTCAATCACGTTGTCATCTAGGTCCAGATATTCACGGATGTTGACACCGACCGGTGCATCCACAGGAAGTTCTAATAGACCGTCGATTTTGTCTTCTAAATCGATTTCAGATGCACCGCAGAGCATGCCTTGTGATTCCACACCACGCAGTTTGCCTTTCTTGATTTTAAAATCGCCTGGTAATACTGCACCAATAGTTGCCACAGGTGCTTTCATACCTGCTCGTACGTTTGGCGCGCCGCAGACGATTTGTAAAGGCTCGCCTGAACCAATGTTCACCGTCGTTACACGTAAACGGTCTGCATCTGGATGTTGTTCAACCGTCAGCACTTCACCAACCACTACACCAGTAAATGGTTTTGCAGCTGGAGATAAATCATCAACTTCCAAACCCAGCATGGTTAACTGGTCAGAAAGTTTTTCGCTATCGATGGCTGGGTTGACCCACGTGCGTAGCCAATTTTCGCTAATTTTCATTAATATAAAACCTGTAATTCAAATCTCTAAAATCCCCCTCTAACTCCCCCTTTAAAAAAAGGGGGAGAACCCTATGTCACCGATGGACAACCCCTCTCCTTTTAGGAGAGGTCAGGGAGAGGTATAAATTTGTTTTAAGCAAACTGGCGTAAGAAACGCACATCATTCTGGTAGAACATACGTAGGTCGTTAATGCCATAACGCAACATTGCAAAACGCTCTACGCCCAGACCAAAAGCAAAGCCTTTATATTTGTCCGGATCAATACCTGCCGCGCGTAATACATTTGGATGCACCATACCGCAGCCCAGCACTTCTAACCATTTACCGCGCTCATCCATAATATCCACTTCAGCACTTGGCTCTGTGAACGGGAAATACGACGGACGGAAACGGACTTTCAAATCTTTTTCAAAGAATTCGTTCAGCAAGTTCACCAGTAAACCTTTCAGTTCAGCAAAGCTGGTGTTTTCCGCCACGTACAAACCTTCAATTTGGTGGAACATTGGTGAATGCGTCTGGTCGGAGTCACAGCGATAAACACGGCCCGGGCAGACAATACGGATTGGCGGCTGCTGGGTTTCCATGGTCCGAATCTGTACACCAGAGGTATGGGTACGCAGTAAATGAGTCGCATCAAAATAGAACGTGTCGTGCATGGCACGGGCCGGGTGATGGCCTGGAATATTCAGCGCTTCAAAGTTGTGATAATCATCTTCAACTTCTGGGCCAGTAGCCACAGTAAAACCGGCTTTGGTAAAGAACTGGCAAATACGCTCTTGCACCTGAGTTACCGGGTGAATGGAGCCAATGGTCTGACCACGGCCTGGTAAAGTAATATCCACCGTTTCGCTGGCAAGTTTTTGTTCTAATGCCGCTTGCTGTAATGCTGCCTGACGCTCGGTTAATGCAATATTAATGGCTTCACGCACCGCATGGATTTGCGCACCAAACGCTTTACGCTGTTCAGGATCCATTTTACCAAGTGACTTAGATTGTTCCGCGAGCTGGCTTTTCTTCCCCGTAAATTGCACCCGTACTTGATCGAGTGTAGCAAGGTCGTCTGCTGCTGCAATGGCAGCGAGCGCTTCAGTGGTCAGGGCTTCCAGTGACATAGTAACTCTCAAAGCAACAAATTTTGAATATAATTAAAAAACCCCACATTCTAACAGTTTTTGGACAGTAGAATGAAGTTGCATTGCAGGAAAATTAGATTGGCATCGCAATTTGGAAAAAGTATAAGATAATCAAAATATCAATGAGATCAAACACTATGGCGCTCGATCAAATTTGGAAACAGCAACTGACCCTGGTCACCTATGGCAATGAATATCTGAGCCAGGATTTGAGTTTCAGTCGCTGGCGTGCGCATCCCATTTTTAATCAGCACATGTTCTGGTTTCGTGATTTAAATTCCCAGCATCTGCTGGCCCAGCATTTTGAAATCTGGCTGGAAGGCTTAAAACGCCAGGGTACAACCCGACTGAGTCTGCACAATGCCAGTCTGCTGGTCGATGAAAAAAATCCCAACGCCAATGTCGAGCTGCTGCCCTACCCGCATTTTATTGTCAGCCATGAAGCACATAAAAAATTCGCCTGGATTTGTGGCAAGGAATTGCCGGAATGGTATAACGCCGACAATGATTATGAATTTCCACCGGCACAGCGGATGGAACTGCGCCAGGAAACGTTCTGGCGCTATGAACTCAATAGCAAGCTGGCCAAAAAGGTAGAGGCCGATTTAGAACCCGCTCACTGGGATGAAATTCATCTGTTTACCGAGCAGGAGCTGTTTTCCCATACACTGGCGGCCGACTTTCAGCCACCTGAACAGCAGAATTTACCCTATTATGGTGTTCCGCTTACGGCAGATACACCTGATCCGCATCAGCTGTCTTTATTACCGACTCACTATCAGGCCGATTATGCACATCGCATGCTGTACCGTTTAGAAGCGCTAAAAGATGATATTCAACAGAAAATCCAGCATCCCTATAATGCAGATAATGAAGTGCTGAGTCCGGAAGAGCAGCTTGACCTGCGCCATTTTGCCCAGAAGCTGGATGATTTAAGCGCCAAATTTATTGTCAAGGTGGCCAACCATTACCAAAGCGCCCAGCTGACGCCTGTCGCACAGCCGAATCCGCTGGAACCGTTCGCATCTGACAACAAGGCTACCCATGCGCAAGCAGCGCATTCAGCCAAAGCCCCGTCTCATCATAAAGTTGGTGCGACTGGAGTCATCAAGCTGATTCTTATTACTGTGGTAATTTGTTTATTAGCCTATTATTTCGGACTTTAAACGCGATTCAGAAACCGTTCAACCTCAGCGACCGAGGTCAGCCGAATCCAGTGCAGATGGGCATATTCGGGAGATTGCATCAGCTGCAGATAATGCCGGCGATTTTTCTGATGGGTTTTAATCATCCACCAGACAATCGAATCGCGGCTAAACAGCTGTCTGATCGTTTCCCGATTATTGGAATTGGACCAGAGGGTTTGCTGTGAAACCGCGCGCTGCACGGCGCGTTGTACAGAACGCAGTAAATTGCTATGAAACGGTAAATCCAGCCAGATGATGGTATCGGCCTGTGCCCATTTAATGGGAATGGTGCGGGTATAGTTACCATCAATCACATAGCCATTGGGTGCCTGCTCAATGGCTGCCTGAATTTTGGCAAAAAAATCTGTATCAGCACTTTGCTGCCAGTCATCTAACCAGAACAGATTATCCAGCTCGATATAGGCCAGTCCCAGCTTTTCTGCCAGCGCCCGGGCAAAGGTCGACTTGCCTGAGGCCGAAGTACCAACCACATTAATTCGCTGCATACAATTTCCCTGTTTCATCATCCAGATCCTGATTCTGCGCAATAAAAAAGACCGCATAAAGCGGTCTTCTTTTAAGTCACGAGGACTTAGGCAGCCAATGCACCTTTCGCTTTTTCAGCTAAAGCAGCAAATGCAACTGCGTCATGCATAGCGATGTCAGCAAGTACGCGACGGTCGATGATCACTTGGGCTTTCTTCAAACCAGCAATCATACGGCTGTAAGATAAGCCGTTTTGACGAGCACCAGCATTGATACGCGCAATCCATAGAGCACGGAATTGACGTTTCTTCTGACGACGGTCACGGTAAGCGTATTGACCTGCTTTGATTACCGCTTGGAACGCTACGCGATATACGCGTGAACGAGCACCATAGTAACCTTTAGCACGAGCAAGAATTTTTTTATGACGGCGATGAGCCTGTACACCACGTTTTACACGAGCCATTTATAAATCTCCTTAGATGTATGGGCACATACGACGAACTGAAGCAACGTCACTCACGTGAACCATTACACAGCCGCGCAATTGACGGATACGTTTAGCAGATTTTTTGGTCAAAATGTGGCGTTTGAACGCTTGTTTACGCTTGAAACCGTTAGCAGTCGCTTTGAAACGTTTAGCTGCACCACGGCGAGTTTTTAACTTAGCCATAACAACCTCTTTTAAGTACCTGTTCGGCTCATTTGCACCATTACAAACGACCTGCAGGTAAGGGAGCACGTATTCTAAAGCATCTTTGCCTAAAACAAAAGCAGATATTGCAAAAGTCGCTCGTCTTCTATCGGCAGATGAGGTCTTTGAGATTAGCAGGATCTCTCCTTTTTATTGAACAGCCAAAACATACAGATGGAACCTCTTATTTTTATAGCGGAAGACTTGTACTGACGGCCAATTCAGGAAATACTGCGCAGCGTTCCTTCTTTTGCCCAACAACAAGCTAATCCTCATGAAAAAAACCATTTGCCTGAGTCTGTGTCTGGCGCTGCCGCTTAGTGCCACGCTTGCCATTGCTGCCCCTGCCGAACAACTGCAAGTACAAAAAACCTCGGCGTTGGCCGCCCATCTGACCACGCGTATTCAATGGACCGAGTTTCCGCAGCTGCGTTATAGCAATGCCGATTTAAAGCAGCAAAACCGCGCGGCCATTTTACGGATTCATGCCGATGAATCGGGGCAAATCAACAAGGTCACGGTACAGGAAAGCACCGGACTAAAATCTTTAGATCAGCTGATTAGCCAGGCGGTAAAACAGGCCAGAATCAAACCACATCTGGTCGATGATACCCCGGTTCCAGTGATTGGTTATCAGGTCTTTCATCTGGATTTAAAAGATACTGCTCAGGACTGCCACTACAGCTTTGACTCGACTGTCTGGCAAGCGCAGCAAGCCGGCGCAAAAAGCGCGTTTCAATATCGCAGCCAGCCTCAACTGAACGTCACCGAAGATGAGTTAAATGGTCATGCCCGCCGGATTCAGTTCAAAGTGAAAGCCGATAAATACGGCAACATCCACAAGGTTAAAATTCAGCAAGGCTCCGGCCGTTATGCGCTGGACCAGAAACTGATTCAGGCGCTGCAAGGTGCACAGGTCGATGTACCACGCAAATTTTGGATCTATAAAAAATCCAGCCTGAAAGATGAAGTCCGTTTTCAGCCAGCAGAATGTGAGGGCTAAACTAGAACATGGCATAAGCCAGATAAATAAACAGATAACGCCCGATTTTGGCTACACTCACCATCAGCAGATATCGGGCGAAGTTTTCTTTCATTAAACCGGCAATTAGGGTGATTGGATCACCAATCACCGGCACCCAACTGAGCAGCAAAGACCAGAAGCCATATTTCCGATAAATCTGCTGTGCCTGCTGCAGCTTGGGTTCAGACACCGGAAACCAGCGCTTGTCTTTATACTGCTCGATCTTGAGTCCTAACCACCAGTTCACACAGCTGCCCAGAATATTGCCCAGACTGGCGATGGCTATTAAAGCCATCACCGAATGTTGCTCTTGAATGAGCAGGCCCAGTAATACCGCTTCAGATTGCAACGGCAATAAGGTAGCCGCCCCAAAGGCCGACAGAAATAACAGCAGATAAGCCATAACAGATGCAGTTAACAGGTTCTGCCCATCTTAACTGAAATCACAAAAAAAGCACCCGAAGATGCTTTAGGTGATTTTATGATGATTATTTAAACCTGAATCGCCAGGGCGCGTTGTACTGCCGGACGGGCGGTTAAACGCTCAATATAATCCTGCACATGCGGATAATCTTCTAGCGGAATCTGCTGCCATTCATGGCGTAACAACCACGGTAAAATCGCCATATCGGCAATTGAATATTCACCGGCTACATATTTCTGCCCGATCAGCTGCTTGTTTAACACGCCATACAGACGTTTGCTTTCATTGACATAACGCTCGGTGGCATAGGCAATACGCTCGGGTGCAAAACGGCTAAAGTGATGGTTCTGCCCCAGCATCGGGCCTAAGCCACCCATTTGCCACATCAGCCACTGCTCCACCTCTACCCGCTCGAGCTCATCTACCGGATAGAACATACCGGTTTTACGGCCCAGATATTGCAAGATCGCACCCGATTCAAAAATCGAAATCGGCTGGCGATTCGGTCCATTCTGATCGACGATAGCTGGAATTTTATTGTTGGGAGAAATGCGCAGAAAATCTGGCTGGAACTGGTCGTTTTCAAGGATATTAATCGGGAAAATTTGGTATGGCAGCGCCATTTCTTCTAAGGCAATCGTAATTTTATGGCCATTGGGCGTGCCCCAATAATAAAGATCAATCATCAGATTTTATACTCCACACACCTTCACTGGTGTTTTGTTATGACAATTTAATGTATCTTCAGAAAAACAGCAAGCGCATCATTTATAATTTATTTCTATTTTAATTTCAGTATTTTAAGAAATTTTTTTAAATAAATTTAGCTTTAATTCTTGAAATTTTAACACCTACACCTATATTTATTTTTGCGTAAGGATGAAATTCATCTTTCGCCCTGTCGATGATATTCATGACAGATCTTATTTCTTATTTTTAAAACTTTGCTGACCTCAGGAGGTTCTAATTATGAGTAATTTAAATCTTCATCCATTATTCCGCCGTAGCATTGGCTTCGACCGTCTTAACGACTTTATTGAGTATGCAATGCAAAGCGATGCACCGAATTATCCGCCCTACAATATCGAAAAAAGTGGCGAAAATCGTTACCGTATCGTGGTTGCAACTGCAGGCTTTAGCCAAAATGAACTCAGCATTAGCCTTGAAAATCAGTTACTGTCCATTACAGGCAAACCTGAAGCAGTACAGCAAGAACATACTGAATACTTACACAAAGGCATTGCGCGCCGTTCATTTAAATTATCATTGCGTCTAGATGAGCATATTGAAGTGCAACAAGCGGACTACGAAAATGGCTTATTGGTGATTGATCTTGAGCGCATTATTCCTGAAGAAAAATTACCGCGTCAAATTCCAATCGGCAAAAAACTGTTACTCGAAACACCTGAAGTGACCGAAAAAACAGTGAATGCTGAATAATCATTAAATCCCAAGAAAGACTCGAAGATGGGTCTTTCTTTTTTTATTTAAATTGATACATTTAAAGCAATGAAACATAAAAATAAAAAGTATGAATATTCAAAACCACTCCTATCCTATTTTGATCTTTCAGTATGCCTCCATTTTAAGTCTAGCTGCACCCATTGGCGTGTTATGGATTCTTTGGAAGATGGGGCTTGATAATGATATACCCTTCTTGGAAGTTTTAAATGCGCTTATCAAAGAAGCGCCGCAATCTTTGCTCTATATGCTTATTTTTATAATAATTTCATTGTCTTTGTGGAATATACGACTACATATTACCGAGTCTAAAATTTATTATAGTGTGCTTGGCATACCTACATTGTGGTCAATCAAACGCGAAGATATTTCAAGTAGCCGATTTAATGCTAAATATGACCCACCTTATTATTATATCAAACGAAATCTCACCCGATTTAATACGCCTGAATCAGAACAGCAGTTTAATTTTCGTCAGGGGACGGTACAATTTATATTTATTGAAAAAAACTTAGGCAATAGCCTCAGACAAAGGTTTACACTCATTCAGTTAGGCAGCTTCTCTAAAAATTACACTGATCAAATCGTAAACGACCTAAAGCAGCATTGGGATTTAAATACAAAAGTTTAAAAATAAAAAAGCCCTGCACTTGCAGGGCTTTTCTGATCAATGAGTGCTTACTTTTTCTTTTTCGGTCCAAGCAGCATACCCATTTGACGACCTTCCATTTTTGGCGCCTGTTCAACTACACCAATTTCAGCTACATCCGCTTCAATTTTCTGTAATTGTGCCAGACCCAATTGTTGGTGCGCCATTTCACGACCACGGAAACGCAGCGTGATTTTGACTTTGTTGCCTTCTTCCAAGAACTTTAAAATGGCACGCAGTTTTACGTTGTAGTCACCTACATCGGTTGCTGGGCGCAATTTAATTTCTTTTACCTGCACTTGATGCTGCTTTTTCTTGGCATCTTTTTGCTTTTGCTTCAGGTCAAACAAGTGCTTGTTGTAATCCATGATTTTACAAACAGGCGGCTCTGCATTTGCCACAATCTCAACGAGGTCAAGATCTGCATCCTCTGCAGCACGCAATGCTTCCGCTAAAGAAACAATTCCTTTTTGTTCACCATCCGCTGCAACGAGGCGTACTTCTTTTGCACGGATCTCGTCATTAATTGCAGGGCGGTTACTCTTAGCACCTTGTTGTTGGTTACGGTCAGGCTGTTTAATCTTTCTTACTCCACAATGTACCGGCCGCGTTCGGCAACGGCTGCTTTTACTAGGTCAATGAAAGCATCAATTGACATAGTACCCAAATTTTTTCCTGAGCGGGTACGCACGTTCACTGTACCTTCCTCTACTTCACGGTCGCCAAGAACCAGCAAGTAAGGAATACGCTCTAAAGTACGTTCACGAATCTTAAAGCCGATTTTCTCATTTCTCAAGTCAGAAATCGCACGGATACCGTTTTCTTTCAGTTTCTCGACGACTGACCCACAGGCTTCAGCTTGCGCGTCGGTAATATTCATTACACAGGCTTGTGTTGGCGATAACCAAGGTGGCATAAAGCCCGCATAGTGTTCAATAAGTATACCAATAAAACGCTCAAAACTCCCAAGAATCGCACGGTGTAACATTACCGGCTGATCACGGTCGTTATCTTCCGTCACATAAGAAGCATCTAAACGTTCTGGCAAGTTAAAGTCACACTGAATGGTACCGCACTGCCATACACGGCCTAAGCAGTCTTTCAATGAGAATTCAATTTTCGGACCATAGAATGCACCTTCACCCGGCTGTAATTCCCAGGCCAGACCCGCTGCATCCAAAGCATCGGCCAGTGATTTTTCCGCCAGATCCCACAGTGCATCATCACCGACACGTTTTTCAGGACGAGTCGATAACTTCATTTGCACATCTTCAAAACCAAAGTCTTTGTAGACGTCTAAGGTTAATTGAATAAAGTCAGCAACCTCTTGGCCAATCTGCTCTTTGGTACAGAAAATATGCGCATCATCTTGAGTGAAACCACGTACCCGCATAATACCGTGCAATGAACCCGATGGCTCGTTACGGTGACATGAACCAAATTCTGCCAGACGGATTGGTAAATCACGATACGACTTTAGGCCCTGGTTAAACACCTGCACGTGACATGGGCAGTTCATTGGCTTCACTGCGTAGTTACGGTTTTCAGAATGCGTGGTAAACATGTTTTCCGCATAGTTCGCGGCATGACCCGATTTTTCCCATAAGGTGAAATCGACCACCTGCGGAGTACGGATTTCCTGATAACCGTTGTCCTGCTGCACTTTACGCATGTACTGTTCCAGCACCTGGTAAATGGTCCAGCCATTTGGATGCCAGAACACCATACCCGGCGCTTCTTCCTGCATATGGAACAGGTCTAAGGCTTTACCAATTTTACGGTGGTCACGCTTTTCTGCTTCTTCAATACGTTTGATGTAGGCAGCCAGCTGTTTTTTGTCAGCCCAAGCGGTACCGTAAATCCGTTGCAGCTGCTCGTTCTTGGCATCACCGCGCCAGTAAGCACCCGAGATTTTGGTCAGCTTGAACGATTTTAAGAATTTGGTATTTGGTACGTGCGGACCACGGCACATATCCAGATAGTCCTGATGGTAGTACAGGCCCATTTGAGTTTCTTCAGGCATGTCTGCAATCAGGCGCAGTTTGTATTCTTCGCCACGCGCAGTGAATTCAGCAATAACTTCATCACGCGGGGTCATTTTTTTCACAACATCGTAGTCCTGGTCGATGAGCTTTTTCATACGCTCTTCGATGGCCGCCATGTCATCTAAAGTAAATGGACGTGGCATCCAGATGTCATAGTAGAAACCTTCTTCAATGACCGGACCAATCACCATTTTTGCTTCAGGGAACAATTGTTTTACCGCATGGCCCACCAGGTGCGCACAAGAGTGACGAATAATTTCGACCCCTTCTTCGTCTTTCGGTGTGATGATTTGTAAGGTGGCATCTTCGGTAATTAAATCGCAGGCATCGACTAAACGATCGTTCACACGACCTGCCACAGTATTTTTGGCAAGACCCGGGCCGATGCTTTGTGCAACTTCCATCACAGATACGGCTTGATCAAATTGTTTTTGATCACCATTCGGCAAAGTGATAATTGGCATAGAAAATCCTTAAGGAGTGATGCCCCGTACCATGGAGCATGTCACCGCGAGATTATGATCGAGGAGAACCTCAAAAGATAAAAAACGGTGGTAAATAAAAAATCGACTAGAATTTTACACGTCTTGGCGCGGTGATTAAACCTTTTCTCCGAGAAAATTCAAATTAAGCCTCGTGTTTATGCTTAATTTTTTCCGATTTAAAAAAATGTGCTGCATGGGCCAATTTTATTTCCGGATTTACCGGTCAAACGGATGATGTGGCTTTTTATATGCTGATCTGGCCAATCTATCTGCAACTGCCATCATCAGCTACACCCAGATAAAAAAGAAATATCTCCATACAATTTTACCGGATCAAAAAAGGTTTATATTTCAGATGATAGCGTGCCTATTCAGCAGCAATACCGCTCACTCGACTAAAGAATAACTGCAAGCCTGCACTGAAATGAATATCTTTAAACCAGAGAAACAATAAATATGATTAGGGAGTAATAATAATGGTTAGCGCATATGATCAATTGCCGCGTACCCCTGCCAATTTCGTGGCCTTGTCTCCACTGAGATACCTTGAACGCGCTGCTTATATCTACCCGCATCAGGACGCCATTATTCACGGTAAACGCCGCATTACCTGGCGAGAAAAATATCAACGTTGCCGCCAGTTTGCCCATCAGCTACAACAGCTGGGGGTCGGCAAGAATGATACCGTGTCCACCTTACTCCCGAACGTACCAGCCATGCTGGAAGCACATTTTGCCGTACCAATGGCAGGCGCCGTCCTCAATACCCTCAACACCCGGCTCGATGCCAAAAGTCTGGCCTTTATGCTGGAACATGCCGAATCCAAAGTGTTACTGGTTGATCCGGAATTTTCTGCCGTGGCCAAAGAAGCGTTGGCGCTGGTGCCACAAGAAATTTTTGTGATTGATGTTGAAGATGAGCTGTACGAGCAGTGCTTTACTGCCCCGATTGGCCAGATTGAATATGAAGACTGGCTGGCTGAAGGCGATGCCAATTTTGAATGGTCACTCCCACAAGATGAATGGGATGCGATTAGCCTGAACTATACCTCTGGCACCACCGGCAACCCGAAAGGCGTGGTCTATCATCATCGTGGGGCTTATATCAATGCCGCCAGTAATATTATTGCCTGCGGCATGACCCCGCGCGCGACCTATTTATGGACCTTGCCGCTGTTCCACTGCAATGGCTGGTGTTTTGCCTGGACCATGGCGGCCAATGGCGGCACCAATATCTGCCTGCGCAAAGTCGATCCTGAACTGATTTTTAAGCTGATTGCAGAACACAAAGTTGATTACTTCTGCGGCGCACCGATTGTACTGTCGATGCTGATTAATGCCCCGGAACAGCAGCAGATCAAAATTGAGCATCGCGTAGAAGTGATGGTGGCCGGTGCTGCACCACCTGCGGCGATTATTGAAGGGATGCGTAATCTGGGCATTAACGTGACCCATGTTTATGGCTTAACTGAAACCTATGGCCCATCGGCGCTATGTGCATCACAAGCTGGCTGGTCTGAGCTGACTATTCAGGAACAGGCGCAATTGCATTCACGCCAAGGCGTGCCATATCCGCTGCAAGATGGCATGAAAGTCCTCGACCCGGAGACCATGCAACCGGTACCGAACGATGGCGAAACCATGGGCGAAATTATGTTCCGTGGCAATATCGTGATGAAAGGCTATTTAAAAAATCCGGAAGCGACGGCCGAAGCCTTTGCCGGTGGCTGGTTCCATACCGGTGACCTGGCCGTTTGCCAGCCGGATGGCTATGCCAAAATTACCGACCGCTCCAAGGATGTGATTATTTCCGGCGGTGAAAATATTTCCTCGCTGGAGGTTGAAGAGGTGCTGTACCAGCACCCTGCGGTCCTCACCGCGGCAGTGGTGGCCAAACCGGATCCGCGCTGGCAGGAAGTCCCGTGCGCCTTTATTGAAATTAAAGAAGGTAAAACCGTGACCGAAGATGAAATCATTGCCTTCTGCCAGCAGCATCTGGCGCGCTTTAAAGTGCCAAAAGAAGTGGTGATTACCGAGATTCCTAAAACCTCGACCGGAAAATTACAGAAGTTTGTATTACGTGAATGGGCCAAAGAACGCGCTGTCGGCGAGTTCGGTTAAAGCCAGCTGAGATGTTGATGCGGGTCATAGTGCCCGTTTTCAAATCAGTCACCCAAAAATGAACCGCAATAAAAAAACGACTCCATTGAGTCGTTTTTAATGGCTTCGGACCAGATAAAGTCTGATTAGCTTAATTGTCAGATAACAGCGCCACTTGCTGCACATAGTTAAACAATTTTAACTTGGATGCTTCCAGCTCTGCTTCCGGCATTTCCACTTTCAAATCACGGTGAATGCGCAACACATGCTGACGCAGGGTATGTCGTTCTGCCGCATTATAAGTTTTGCAGAAATCATTAATTACCGGATCACCATCTTTAATAATCCGCTCGACCCAGCGTTGCAGCTGTGCGGTTTTTTTGGCACCCTGCTGCGGGGTTAAATAAGACAGAATCACCGATTCATCTTCATTGCGCAGCAGTTTCCCAATCCGCTGGAACTGACGGCGACGCGCCTCATGCGAACTGATATTCTGCACTTCAATGAGTGCATCAATTAAACGCTCATCTACAGGAAGCTTTTGAATTTGCTTCGGGTTCAGTTGAGACAACTGCTCGCCCAAAGCAGCCATACGCTGTACGGCTTTTTTCTGTTCAGTTTTACTTGCACGTCCTTCTAAAGATTCGAAATCATCTTCGGTAAAACGGTGCGGTCGACGTGCCACGATTAATCTGCCTCGTAAAATTTTGCTGCAAAAAGTGCCTGAATTTCAGATAAAGCTTGTTCTTCATCTGCACCTTCAATCACTAAACGTAAAGTTGTGCCCTTACCTGCGCCGAGCATGAGCAGGGACATGATATTTTTTGCATCGACCAACTTGTCACCTTTGCCAATTTGAATGGACGAACGGAATTTCGTGGTGACTTCAATCAGTTTGCCTGATGCACGCGCATGTAAACCTAGTTTATTAATTACGTCAACAGTTGTGTCAATCATGACCAGTGCTTCATTTCCCGGTGTAAGACTTGAATAGACCATTGTGCCTCAAGTGCCTTTTTTAGTCTATCCACCATATAAACAGATCGGTGCTGCCCACCGGTACAGCCAATAGAGATGGTCATATAATGACGATGCCCTTCTGCAAATGCAGGCAGCCATTTATTTAAAAACTGATAAATATCCTGGAACATTTCATTGGTCTGTTCATGCTGTTCCAGAAACTGTTGCACCGGCTCATCCAGCCCGGAATATTTGCGCAAAGACAGATCCCAATGTGGGTTCGGCAAATGCCGGATATCAAAGACATAGTCGGCATCCAGCGGAATACCATGCTTGTAGCCAAAAGATTGCAAAATCACAATCAGTTTATCGGTCTGACCCAGCTTCGACAGCAAGGTATGCTTTAAGTCATGCACACTCTTGTCGGTGGTATCAATGTGCACCGTGGAGCGCAGCTGAATCGGCATAAGCAGGACTTTTTCTTCCTGAATGCATTGATGCAGACTTTTAAACCGGCTGGCCAGAGGATGTGGACGGCGCGAAGCACTAAAGCGGGTGATCAGCTCCTGATCTTGGGCGGTCAGATAAATAATATCGACCGAGCCATGACCCTGCAGCTGTTCAAATACCTGGTCAAATTCCTGCAAATTGGCGCGGGTACTGCGCACATCGACCCCTAGCGCCAGCTGTTCCAGATTATTTTCCAGATCAAGCTTGGCCACAATTTCGGGCAGCAATGCCAGAGGAAGGTTATCAATACAGTAATATCCGAGGTCTTCGAGAACCTGCAAAGCCGAGGATTTTCCTGAACCTGATTGTCCGGTCACAATCAAAATACGCTTCATGACAAGGCTGTCCTTTCCATTGCTGAGCTATGCAGTCGGTTTGATCTGCATATTATCAATTAAGCGGGTGCTTCCCAATTTTGCCGCCACGAACAAAACAATCTCTTGATTAAATTCATCAATTTTTTGCAGTTCAGGTGTACGTGCCTCTACATAGTCCACAACAAAGCCGGCCTGCGTCAATGCTGCTTTAATATTCGCTAACACTTCTGACAGCTTTTCACCCTGTTGCAGTGCCTGTTCAGCGTTTTTCAGGCTTTGATAAATTACTGGTGCCGTTTTACGTTCCTGTTCACTTAAATAACCGTTACGTGAACTGAGCGCCAGACCATCCTCTGCCCGGACAATTGGCACGCCAATCACTTCCAGCGGAATATTCAGGTCACGTACAAACTGACGGATCACCGCCAGCTGTTGATAATCTTTTTGGCCAAAGAAGGCATAGTTCGGCTGCACAATATTAAACAGCTTGGTCACCACCACCGCGACACCATCAAAATGTCCCGGACGCTGCAAACCACACAGGTCTTCGGTAATTTCAGACACACTGATGTTGGTTAAACGCGGGTTTTTGCCATACATTTGCTCGACAGAAGGTGCAAATACGATGTCACAACCGGCTTCTGCCAGCAATTGACTGTCTTGTTCCAAGGTCCGTGGATAGTTGTCAAAGTCTTCATTTGGACCAAACTGAATCGGGTTCACGAAGATGCTGACCACCACCACATCACATAATTGACGCGCTTCACGCACCAGGCTCAGATGGCCTTCATGCAAATTGCCCATGGTCGGGACAAAACCAATAATTTTACGCGCTGCACGTGCAGGATTTAATGAGGCTGCCAATCCCTGAATCGTGGTTTCTGTTTTCATGTTTTACAACTCAACTTGGAAAGTTTGTTCACGTGCCGGGAAAGAACCGTCTTGTACCGCAGCATGATAGGATTTGAAGGCATCTAAAATGGCTGTTTCACCAGACTGCTCTTTCATAAAGTTCCGTACAAATTTGGCAACGCGGCCAAACGTCAGACCCAGCATATCTTGCACCACCAGCACCTGACCATCGGTGTCTGCACCGGCACCAATCCCAATTACCGGAATATGCGGGAACAGGGCACTAATTTCCTGACCAAGCTGCGCCGGTACACATTCCAGCAATAACAGCGCAGCACCGGCATCAACCACCGCCTGACAGTCGGCAATCAACTTGTCCGCCGCTTCACGGGTACGCGCCTGGAGTTTATAACCGCCAAAGACATGTACCGATTGCGGCGTCAGGCCCAAATGCACACACACTGGAATTCCGTTACGGGTCAGCACTTCTACGGTTTCAGCCAGCCAGGCACCACCTTCCATTTTGACCATTTGCGCACCGGCCTGCATCACGGTTTTCGAGCTTTGCAGTGCATCATTCAAGGTGGCATAACTCATAAATGGCAGATCGGTCATGATAAAGGCATGCTGATTGCCACGACGCACTGCTGCCGTATGATAGGCCATATCTTCAACGGTCACCGGCAAGGTAGAGTCACGGCCCTGAATCGACATCCCCAGCGAGTCGCCAATTAAAATACTATCAATTTCAGCAATTTCCATTGCCTTGGCCATACTCGCATCATAACAAGTCAGGCAGGAGAATTTGCGACCATCGGCTTTAAATTGTCTTAAGTCACTGAGACTAATCATGGAGATGTTCCTCTAGGAAAAGCATAGAACATGCTAAAAATCACTTTAAATATTTGCCCAGTGTTCATGGTCCAGCACATCCAGTGCGGGCTGTTGAATGAACGGCAAGTCTTTTAATAATTGCGTATGCACACGCAGTTCGGGGTCTAAATCCAGTAATGGAATGACCACGAAATTGCGTTCTAAAACGCCGACATGCGGCACAGTCAGACGTTCATGCTGAATCTGCTCCTGTCCATAGAGGAGTAAATCCAGATCGAGCGTGCGTTCACCCCAATGGCGTAAACGCACCCGTCCGGCTTCCTGCTCAAAACGCTGCAGCTGATCCAGCAATTCCAGCGCCGGTAAATCTGTACGCAGCTGTACCACCGCATTTAAATAATTCGGCTGGTCTTGTGGCCCCATTGGCGGACTTTGATACAGTTTAGAGGTTTTGACCTGACCCAACGTCGCCAGCTTGTGCACAGCTTCGGTCAGAATCTGGCGTGAATCGCCCAGGTTACTACCTAGGCCAATATAAGTCACCCTACTCATTGTGTTGGCCCGAAAATAACCTGACTTAAATCACGTTGTACCCGCTTGCGCTTCAGAATTGGATGGTCTGCACCAATACCCGAGCCATTGCTTGATGATGTTGATGCAACTTGGGCACGGGCATCTTCCTGCTGTTTGGCTTTATGGGCACGGCGGCTGCGTGGCTCCGGCTCATTCACCAGCGGTTCAATTTCGGCGGTCTGCGCGGCATTCAGCTGCTGCTCCAGATGTTCTTCCTGTGCAGCTTTGCGACGGCTCTTGGCCCGCTGACGGTTGTACTGGCCAATGGCACGTTCTTTTTCATCGGTGCTCATGGTCTGGTACTGATCCCACCACGTACCCATCTCTTGAGTCTGGGCATCGCCAGATCTTTCACGCAGCAGCAAAAAGTCGAAACCGGCACGGAAACGCGCATGGTTGGACAAGGCAGCAATTTGCTGAGGTTTTGGATTCAGCAAACGGGTTTGCATTTCCCAGACTTCACGAATAAAGGTTTCGGCAAAACGCGGAATCACCGTGCGGGTGGCCTGACGTTTCAACACATCCAGCCCAGCCTGTGCACGTGCTTCTGCCGGAATTACCCCTTTGGACAGATAAAAATCACAGCGCTCTAAAAATGGCTTCCACAGCAGCACCGCATAGAAAAAGGCCGGGTTGATGGTTTTGCCAATCGCAATGCGCTGATCGGTATTTTTTGCAGCCAGTTCAATAAAGGGGGTGATGTCCGGCTTGATGTCGGCAAAAAGCTGACGCCAGATACCGAAGTCAATCAGCATCGGCAAGACGCGATTTAAATGCCCCATGGTGAACAGTTTTTGCGATTCATCATACAGACGGTGCGGAGAAACATCGCGCAGCAACTGAGTCATTTCCGGAGTAAAAATCTCCAGAATGGCCGGATCAATATTGAAATTCAGCTTGGCCGCAAAACGTAAGGTCCGCAGCATCCGCACCGGATCTTCTTCAAAACGGACGGTCGGATCCCCAAGCAGACGCAAGGTTTTGGATTTAATGTCATCAACTGCATGACAGAAATCCAGCACGATTCCTTTACGTGGCTGGTAATACAAAGCATTGATACTGAAGTCACGACGGGCAAAATCCTGCTCAATCGTGCCCCAGTTATTGTCTCTTAAAATCATGCCCGCAGCAGAGGTCACCGCTCTTTTCGGCGGTGCACGGAAGGTAGCAACTTCCACCAGTTCACGTCCAGAATAGACATGAGCCAGCTCAAAGCGGCGTCCGATAATGCGACAGCGGCGTCCGAACACCTCTTTGACCTGAGATGGCGTGGCATTGGTCACGGCATCAAAATCCTTCGGATTCAGGCCCAACATCAGGTCACGAACACCACCACCAACGATATAAGCTTCATAGCCAGCTTTGGTTAAAGCATCAATAACATCTAGAATGTAAGCAGGTAATTGCGTGGTTGATAAACCACATTTTGACGCGCGCAAAGTTTGCAAAAGACGCTGTCTCCTACGTCTGAACGTAAAATAGATTAGATGACGCTAATCATATCTCTAACACAATCAAAGGGCAATTTGATTATCTCAATACTCGGGCCCGGCTGATGCGGTGTTGGCCGATGATCAGACCCGATTAAATACCCAGCCGGTGCCGGTTTTTGGCCAATAATGCCGGTCCAATCCCTTTGACTAACTGTAAATCTTCAATCCGTTTGAATTTTCCATGCCGATTGCGGTACTCAATAATAGCTTCCGCCTTCTTTTGTCCCACGCCAGATAATTGCTGTAATTGCGCGGCTGTTGCCATATTCAGATTAATTTTTTCACTACTGCCTGCGCTAGCTGAACGGGGTTGGGAAGTCTTCGTAGAAGCCGACGGGCTTAAGCGGGCATCAATCGCCTCTTGTTCAGCCTTCCATTGCAGATAACGCGCATCATAATTTTCTGCCTGCGCATTTTGCAGCGCGAAAAAGCTACAAAACACGCAGAACATCACAGTAAATTGAATTAGAGCTTGAGCGTGTTGAAATCTTATTCTTCTTGTCATGGTCACTCTGTCATTTTAATTGTTGTTTTGCCTGCTCCCACAACTGATCCATTTCAGCCAACGACACCTGTTCTATATTTTTATGCTGCTGTTGTAACTGCTGTTCAATGAAAGCAAAGCGGGTTCTAAATTTATGTACGGTACTCAGCAAAGCCATTTCGCTGGACAGATTCAGTTTACGGCCAACATTAATTAAAGAAAATAAACAGTCACCCAGCTCATCCAGAATTTCGTCGGAATTTTGCCGATCCACCGCCTGTTTCAACTCCTGCAACTCTTCATCGACTTTCTGCATCGCGCCAGTGACATCGGGAAAATCAAAGCCAATCTGCGCGACATTGTGCTGTAACTGCTGAGCCTGCTGAATGGCCGGGCCATGTTTGACCTCAGATAAGCGCGATGCAGGTTTGCCGGCTTTTTCCTGCTGTTTAATCTGCTGCCACAATGCACTGACATCTTCCGGGCTTAAGGCCGCAAACTGCTCGGGCTGAAATACATGCGGATGACGGCGAATCATTTTATCGGTAATGGCCTGCACCACATCCTGAAAGTCAAAAGCACCCTGCTCGCTATACATTTGCGACTGGAATACCACTTGCAGCAATAGATCGCCCAGTTCCTCTTTGACGTCCTGAGCATGACCACTGCGCACGGCCGCTTCGACTTCATAGGCTTCTTCAATCGCATACTTGGTCAGCGATTCTGGGGTCTGCTTCTGGTCCCACGGACATTGCTCACGAAGCTGTTTCATCACTGCCAATAACTGATCCATGCCGATTTCTACCTTCTTCAACCATCATCTACATAAAAATATTTGCTATGCTCTCAACAGAACCACACGTTGAAAAACAAAAACACAAGGAGTTAGCCACATGCACAGTATCTTCATTAGTGGCGCAGCACAAGGCATTGGTGCAGCAGTGGCCCGCTTATTTTATCAGGCGGGTTATAAAGTCGGAATTTATGATTTAAATGTTGCGCTGGCCGAGCAACTGGCGCAGCAGCTGGGTCCTAATGCGCAAGCCGGCGGGCTGGATGTCGCGGATTATGCGCAGTGGCAAACGGCTTTGGCGCGTTTTGTAGACTGGGCTGGCGAGCTGAATATTTTAGTCAACAATGCCGGCATTTTATATTCGGGTGCTTTTGAAGACACCGAGATTCAGGCGCATCAGCGCACCATGCAAGTTAATGTCAATGGGGTACTAAATGGCTGTCATGCCGCACTGCCTTATTTAAAACAGGCGACTTTTGCCCGGGTGGTGAACCTGTCGTCAGCTTCGGCCATTTATGGACAGGCCGATCTGGTGTCGTATTCGGCCAGTAAATTTGCGGTACGCGGTATAAGCGAAGGGCTGGATGTAGAATGGCAAAAATACGGTATCCGGGTGCTGGATGTGATGCCGCTGTTTGTACAAACCGCCATGGTCAAAGATATGGATGCCGGCACCATCCAAAATATGGGGGTACATTTAAGCGCGGAAGATGTGGCCGATGAAATTTTCAGTTGTGTTACGCGAAAAAGCTCGCTATTTACCGCCACCCATCAGCCGGTCGGATTAAAAAGCAAATTCCTGTTTACCCTGTCGCGCCTAAGCCCGCAGTGGGTGAATCGTTATAGCAATATGTGGCTGGCACGGCGTCCAGACTAGAAACTGATGGCCATAAAAAAGCCCGAATCTGATTCGGGCTTTTTTTGTATCAAGTAAAAACCGCTTAACCGCGTTTAAATTTCTTCTCGGCTTTCTTAAACTTCTGTACATAACGACGACGACGCGCAGCAGTACGTTCATCCACCTGTGATTTACGTCCTTCAAACGGGTTCTCAGAGGTTTTAAATTCAATCTTCACCGGAGTTCCTTCCAGCTTATAGACCTTACGGAACACGTTTTCCAGGTAACGACGATAATCGGCCGGGGTTTTATCCACCTTGTTACCGTGAATTACAATCGTTGGCGGGTTCTGGCCTCCCATGTGTGCATAACGCATTTTAATGGCACGACCCTGCACTTTTGGCGGATGGTGCGCTTCAGTTGCATCATTCAGAATCTGAGTCAGTTTGGCTGGTGATACTTTTAAGCGCGAAGACTCATAAGCACGATGAATCGATGGATAAAGATCACCCACCCCAGTGCCATGCAGCGCTGAAATCAGGTGAATACGCGCCCAAGGAATAAAGTCAAAGCGGCGCTCGACATCCAGCTTACACTGCTTGCGATCATATTCAGACATGTTGTCCCATTTATTGATCGCAATCACCATGGCACGGCCAGCTTCCAGCGCATAACCAATCAGGTGCAGGTCCTGCTCGACAATCCCTTCACGCGCATCGACCACCACAACCACCACGTTGGCATCTTTCATCGCCTGCAAGGTTTTTACAATCGAGAATTTCTCGATCATTTCATCGACCTTGCCTTTACGGCGTACACCGGCAGTATCAATCAGGGTGTATTTACGCCCTTCACGCTCAAACGGAATATAGATCGAGTCACGTGTTGTGCCCGGCTGGTCAAAAGCAACCACGCGCTCTTCACCCAGCAAACGGTTCACCAGCGTCGATTTACCCACGTTTGGACGACCAATAATCGCTAGACGCAGACCCGTGTCTTCATCACGCTCTTCCGGGTTTTCATCTTCCGGCACATCTTGCAGTACTTCTTCCAGCATCTGCTGAACACCGCGACCATGGCTGGCGGCCACTTGCATTGGCTCGCCCATCCCCAGTTTAAAGAATTCAACCAGCGCGGCTTCTGCATGTACGCCATCGACCTTGTTGGCCACCAGAAAGACTTTTTTACCCAGCGTACGCAGTTCACGGGCAATCTGCTCATCCGAAGCCAGCAGACCGGCACGCGCATCGACCACGAAGATGATCATATCGGCTTCATGGATGGCGGTTTTCGACTGCTCGGCCATGTAAGAATCGATACCACCTTCAGATTCGCCAATACCGCCGGTATCGACCACGATGAAGGATTTATTCTGATAGGTCGCATCACCATATTTACGGTCACGCGTCAGGCCGGCAAAGTCTGCGACCAGAGCATCACGACTCTTGGTGATCTGGTTAAACAACGTTGATTTTCCGACGTTCGGACGACCAATGAGCGCAATTACGGGTTTCATAGATTAACCTTTATTTGAGATCAGTCCACTACACGGGTCTGAACATCAGAAACAAATGGGAAGAAAAAATTTGAGTCAAAGACCTGAATAAAAACACGGGGCATTGAACATTCAATCACCCCGCGTTAAAAAATACGGAAATTGTCGCCTAGTTTAACATAAGGCAACAAAAAGTTAACGGTTTTGCCAAATGCTGAATGCACCCTTTTGCGTACCAACATATAACTGGTTGTCGATGACACGTAAAGAACGCACTTCACCGCTGGTTTTGGCGCGACCAATCAGCTGACCGTTGCTCGGGTTAAACAGATGCAAGACACCATCCATATCTCCCACCACCAGGTCCTGACCCAGCATTACCGGGTTACTTAAACGACGGTTAAGCAACTGGTCATTTTCCCACAGCTTCTGGCCACTGGTAATTTCATAAGCCACTAAACGGCCATCGGCACTGGCGACAAAAACCCCATTGCCGACCACTTCCGGACGTTTGGTGCTGCTTGTATCTTGATTGATATAGTGATTAGCTACCACTATACGCAAATTGTAGAGTTTGGAGTGCTGCTAAAATCTTAAATTTGAACCTGAGATAAAACCTACAATTTGCCCTTATCCCTCATA